>JAAYIB010000023.1 GCA_012744295.1 Acholeplasmataceae bacterium | reverse complement strand
TGATTATCATTATTAAAGATGCTCTGATGGGAAGTATCAAGCATTAAACTTTCTTGGCTGCGAATATTATCTATGTCGTCCAAATCACGAATAAACATCAGATACGTCACCTGCTCGATGACGTCCAGCGGATTCGTAATGCCGCCCGTCCAAAACATTTCCCACAATTTATCAATCTTACTCTTAAGTTCCCCGGTTATCACTGATCAATACCTCATTTCATTTTAAAAAACGCCATGTTTGAATGGTTCGCCACAAACACCTTTGTTCCTGCAAAATTTTCACATTTTTTGTCAGGTGTACGCATTATCGGTTATTTTAATATAAAAATAGTGCCCAAAGGGCTGATTTCCCCTGGGCAACACTATATCCCTCCGCTTCAGTCGGGATGACAGATGGAATTAAGTCTCTTTACGCCTTCTATTCCTTCTCCAATAGCGGCAGCAGGTAGCCGTAGCCTTTTGCCGCCATTTCCTCTTTCGGGATAAACTGCAGCGCGGCGCTGTTGATGCAGTAACGGAGGCCGCCCCGTTCACGGGGTCCGTCGGCAAAGACATGCCCGAGATGGGCGTCGCCCGTTCTACTTCTGACTTCAATCCTCTGCATGCCGTGGGAGCCGTCGTTCAGCTCGCGCACCAAAGCGGGACTGATCGGTTTTGAGAAACTCGGCCAGCCGCAGCCTGACTCAAACTTGTCCGTCGAGACAAAGAGCGGCTCGCCCGTTGTCACGTCGGCATAAATGCCTTCCTTGAAGTTATGCCAGTATTCGTTGCCGAAGGGCGCCTCGGTGGCGCTGTACTGTGTGACTTCGTACTGCAGGGGCGTCAGCGTCTTTTGCAAGTCTTCCCTGCTCTGACGCCGATAGCGGCGGGAGAAATCCTCCGCCTCCGCCGCCTTCGCAAATTCACCGCGGCCGATGTGGCAGTAGCCGCCGGGGTTCTTGTCCAGATACTTCTGGTGGTACTCCTCGGCCCGATAATAATTCGCCAGCGGCACGGCCTCTATCGCCAACGGCTTTGTGTGTTTCCGACGCAGTTCGGCCAAAGACTCCGCGATAATCTTTTTCGCTTCCTCGTCTTCGTAAAAAATCCCGCTCCGATACTGGGTGCCGACGTCGTTCCCCTGCCGGTTTAAGCTGGTCGGGTCGATGACTTCGTAAAAAAGCTCGAGCAGGAAGCGCAGGCTGATTTCTTGCGGTGCATAAACCACTTTGACCGTTTCGGCGTGACCCGTTCCGGCGTAACAAACTTCTTCGTAGGAAGGGTTTTCCGTTCTGCCGTTCGCGTAGCCTGCCTCCGTTGACTTGACTCCCTTTATAAGGGACAGGTATTTTTCGAGGCCCCAGAAACAGCCCCCCGCAAGATAAATCTGTGCCATAGTCTTAACCTCCCGTCGTTCGAAATCCTCTTTCCGCCAGCTTTAGTTCTTCCTCCAGCCTTTGCGCGAGCTCGGCAACATCCGGTTCCTGCACGATCGAAGAATGGTCGGCATCGATGTCAATGACGCGAATCCTCGCCGCAAGCCGGGTCCAGGCCGCGACAGACTCTTTGGTTGCGGCGGCGACCTCCCTTTGCGCGTTAAAATAGGTGACGCTGCCTGGATACGGTTCCATCCTATACTGCCGCAGCGCATATCTGAGCAGGCTTCTTTTGAGCGCGGACTCGTCGAGTGCGGGATCGGGCGCTGCCGGATACTTTTTCATAAAACGCCGCACCTTGTGCCTTGCTATTTCGCCCGCCGTTTTCTCGCGCAGATAATGCAGAATGTCGCTGAAAGGGACGGCCGCAACCTTCTTCAGGTTATGCAGAAGTTTGAACCAGGGCGGTTTTCTAATTTTACTCTTAATCAACAGAGTGTCAAAAAGGCCCAAAAAGCCCACTTCCTGCCCCTGACGCAGCAGCTGCCGACAAACTTCGGAGGCGAGAAGGCCGCCGAGAGAATGCCCTGCCACATGATAAGGCCCCCGCGGCTGTACCAAACGCATTTCCTCGATATATAGACTCGCCAGATCGGCAAAATGCAGCGGATGACGAAGCTTTGCAGACGCTATGTTCAGGGCGAGCCCATAAACGGGGCGGTTTTTGCCCAGATAATCGGCTAACTTCCTATAAGTAAGCACATCGCCGCCGACATTGTGGATGCAGAAAAGCGGCGGCAGGCTCCCGCCTTCCTTGATCGGGAGCAGAAACTCAAACTCCGCACGGCTTCTGCCTTCGTTTCGTATCAGCTCCGCCAGCGCGGCAAAAGTACGGTTCGCTAAGATCAGGGAAGCAGGCAGCTTGAGCCCGAAGGCCTTTTCAATCTCGGTAAAAAGCATCTCCGCCATGAGCGAGTCGCCGCCGAAAGCAGCGGACCCACGATGCCGTAGATATGATATAGAGGCGTGACGCTGATGCCTCTGTCTTTCTCTTCTAACTGAAAGAGCGGAGCGGTCGTTGCAACAGTCTGCAATAAATTGGCATTGGTAAGGGGCACCACCTTGGGCAGCGCGGTCGTGCCCGAGGTAAAAAGAATTACCGCGTCTTCCTTCTCGGGGCCTTGTTTTTTACGGGCAGCCGTCAAAGGTTCGTAAGCGCTTTCTATGGCAAGGCCTGCCGGCACGCTGCCGCAAAGCGTCAGCAGCGGAATGTGCAGGTTTGCCGCTGCCTCTGTAAGCGCACCCGAACAGGTAGTTGTCGTAATTACCGCATCCACGCCCGCTATCTCGAGATACCTCGTCAGCTCAAAGGCCGAACAGGCGGGGTTTAGAGGCACAGCCGCCGCAACTTGCGTCACGGCGTAAAAAACAAGCGCGGCCTCCGCGCCGTGCGGAAGCACTATGGCAAGCCTGTGACGGCGGTCGCAGCCAAGCGCACTAAGCTCCGCTGCAAGGGCGTCAATTTGCGCCGCCAGCTTCCCATAGCTCAGAAATTCTTGTGCGGACAGATAAAAGGCAGGGGCTTCCGGCCTTTTATCTGCCTGGAGTTCAATATAACTGCCAATCCGTGCTTCTTTCATCA
>JAAYIB010000209.1 GCA_012744295.1 Acholeplasmataceae bacterium | reverse complement strand
GAGGATAGTTTCCCGTTCAGCACGTTGCGCCTGTCACAAAGATTATCAAACTTGTTCTTGGCGGCTTCCTGCTCGGCTTTGAGTTTTCTCAGCTGCTCCTCGACAAGTTCCTGATTATCTGTTAATAGCTGTTTTTCCTGTGCCAGCGCTTTTTGTGTCTTGGCCAGCTCTAAACCAGTAACCTCGACAAGTGCAATTTCTTGTTTAAGATTTTCCCTCTTGCGTTGTCTGCTTTCCTGTTCCTGCTCGCATGTCCTGATTCTGTTTCTAAAGTCTACAATCTTCTGCATGCTTTCAAATACGTTTGATTTGTAATCTGCTATTTTTTCTTCGCTTGCCGCAATCCTATGCTCTTGACTTTCAATTTCCGATAACAGAGAATTGACAGCCTTTTGCGCTACTTGTCTTTCCAATTCCAAAGCGTCAAACTTTTCCGAGACCGACTTGAGGTTTGCCTCGTTTTCGCAAAGTTGCTGCAGGAGCTTGTCTTTTTGCGCCGTCAGCCTTATCAATGCTTTTTGGCTTTGGGTAACGCGTTCTCCCAGAACGGCGTCTTTGCCGTGAAGTTTTTCTAAAAGGTTTTCGTGCTCCGAAATACTGTTCTGCAATGAGCTGAAACTTTCATTCACCTTGTCCAAAGCGGCTTTTAACTGAAACCCGGCATTTTCCTTTAAGGTAAGTTCAACTGTTAATGCTTGGTGCTGAACATTTAACTCTTCTATCTTCGCCAACAGTTTGCCGCTGATTTCTTCGATACTGTCAACTTTTCGGATAAACTGCGAGATGTGACAGTTACGTAAAGCGACTGACAACTGCCTATACTTCTGCGTTCTTTCCGCGCTTAGCCTTAACGGCTCAAGCCTTCCCTCGATTTCAGACATTATGTCATAAATGCGCGTTATGTTGTTAGCAGTCTCATCAAGCCTCTGCGCAGCCTCTTTCTTACGCAGGCGATATTTCGCTATTCCTGCTGCTTCTTCAAAAAGTGCTCTGCGGTCTTCGGGCCGGCTATTTAAAATTTCATCGATCTTATTTTGCCCGACGATTGACATCGAACCCTTACCCAAACCTGTATCGGCAAGTAAATCGACAATATCCTTTAACCGACAGGGTTTTTTATTCAGGTAGTACTCGCTGTCGCCGCTGCGATAAACTCTTCTGCAAAATGATATTTCATCAAAATCAAGCGGAACCTTATGCTCAGAATTATCAAACACAAGAGTTACCTCTGCCATTCCCAGAGACCGGCGCTGACTGGTTCCCGAAAAAATCACATCTTCCATTTTGTTTCCGCGCAGGTATTTTGCGCTCTGTTCACCCAATACCCAGCGGATGGCATCGGAAATATTGCTTTTGCCGCTTCCGTTGGGGCCGACAATCGCAGTTATTCCGTCCTCGAAACCAATTTCTATTCTGTCTGCAAATGACTTGAAGCCATATGCTTCAAAGGCTTTTAACCGCACGCTACCACCGACCTAACAATTTCCTATCTTTTGATTTTAACATGACAGGTATATTTATACAACTTCGCCAACTTGCGTACGGATTGAAAAAACCGCCTCGGTCGTCTCATTCTCTTCTCTGATTACAATTTTTGCTTCCTTGCCGTATTTCTGCTGCCAATAAACTTCGTTGCGTCTGTTAAGGCCTTTAATCTTGGAAGTCATTTTGCGAGGATTTTTGATTATAATTTCTCTGCCGCATTGTGCGATATCGTCAAGGGCATCGCTGACCCAGCTTTTATAGCTGAAAGACTCTGCCATTTCGCCAAATGACGGATGAAATGGCCCGGCAATAATGTTGCCTTCCGCGCATATTTCCTCGTCGGCCTGCAGACCCGTCCGAATTACCGCAATGCCGGCGGCAGACAACTTGACGTAAACATAAGAAGCTTGAGCCATCGCCACGTCCATGGTTAACGGAGAATAGGTTCCTCTTAAAAACATTTCAGCCAATGCGGTTCCCTTGATGACGAGTACGGGATAAATCCTGGCAATATGCGGACGCAGCAAAAGAACTTTTTCAACTGTGTGAAAAAG
>JAAYIB010000208.1 GCA_012744295.1 Acholeplasmataceae bacterium | reverse complement strand
GGCGTAGGCGTTCCGTAATAATCGATGCATACTTTTTCCAAAAGAGCAGGCGTCGCCCTTCCCGTTCTGACCGTTGCCAGGTCGGCACGAAGAAGATCTATCGTCTTATGCATCTTAAAATCAGTTTGTTCCATTACTTCACTAATTGTAGCCATTTAAATCCCCCCCACTATTGTTCCGATGTGTTCTCCGAGGGCAGCACGCAAAATATTCCCCGGTTTGTCAATATTGAAAACTACGATTGGTATCTTGTTGTCCATGCACAAGCTGATGGCAGTGGAATCCATAACGCCGAGATTTCTGTTGATGACTTCAATATAGTCCAAAGTTTCAAACTTTTTTGCCTCGGGGTGCTTGGCAGGGTCGAGGTCATAAACACCATCCACGCCTTTTTTTGCCATCAGAATCACGTCAGCCTCGATTTCCGCTGCCCTGAGCGCTGCCGTGGTATCAGTAGAAAAGTAGGGATTTCCGGTTCCGGCAGCGAAAATCACCACCCGCCCTTTTTCCATATGCCTGATTGCCCGCCGCCTGATATAGGGCTCGGCAATCTGGCGCATTTCTATAGCGGTTTGCACTCTTGTAACAACGCCACGGTTTTCCATGGCGTCCTGCAGGGCCAGTGAGTTAATAACCGTTGCCAACATACCCATATAATCGGCGGTTGCGCGATCCATACCTTTCGCGCTTCCAGACATACCACGCCAGATATTTCCTCCACCATTGACAATCGCCACTTCGAGTCCTGCTGATCGTACATCCTGAATTTGGCTGGCTATTGAATCAACTATTTCCGGATCAATGCCGTACCCCTTATCTCCGGCAAGAGCCTCACCGCTTAATTTCAAAATAACTCTTTTAAACTTCAGATTATCAGGCAATTCATATTACCTCCCTTAAGGCCCTTCATTCAATTTAAATTCTACACATCGTCTTAATTTCCTCTTTAATAACACAAAACATTTTAAAGTTTGCAGCTTTTTACGCTCTGTTGCTCATAAAATAAGAGAACACAAATGTGTTCTCTTATTTATTGTCTTTATTATTTCACAAACGCCATTACTTCGGCAGCGAAATCTGTTTCTTTCTTTTCGATGCCCTCGCCAAGATGATAACGGGAGAAGCGACGAATGGAAATGTTTTCGCCAATCTTGGCAATGCTTTCCGTAATTAAATCGCTGATGGACTTGTCCGGATCCTTAACGAAGGATTGGTCAAGCAGGCAGACTTCCTTATAATATTTTTCAATGCGGCCTGACACCATTTTTTCAATGATTTTTTCCGGTTTGCCCTCATTGCGGGCCTGTTCTGCAAGAACTTCTTTTTCATGCTCGAGTTCGCTCATAGGAACTTCGTCGCGTTTGAGATAAGTCGGATTTGCAGCAGCGATATGCATTGCAATGTCTTTCGCCAAAGCCCTGAAGGCGTCAGTCTTCGCAACAAAGTCGGTTTCGCAGTTCACTTCCACCAGCACGCCAATTCTTCCGCCGGCATGAATATATGCTTCCACTAAACCCTCTGCAGCAACTCTGCCGGCTTTTTTGGCGGCAGCGGCCAAGCCTTTCTCACGCAGAAAATCAATTGCCTTCTCTATGTCTCCTGCTGTTTCGGTTAACGCCTTCTTGCAGTCCATCATGCCGGCGCCGGTACGTTCACGCAGTTCTTTAACTAAAGCAGCTGTTATTTCGGCCATATACTAAATTCCTCCTTAATGATAAATCAATGATTACTCCTCAGTAGAATCGGTTTCTTCAACAGCAACAGCTTCCCTGGCCTCTGCGGCTGCTTTTTCCATCTGCAGACCTTGACGCCCTTCCAAAACGGCGTCAGCCATTTTTCCGGTCAAAAGTTTGACTGCACGGATAGCATCGTCATTGGCAGGAATAACATAGTCGATTTCGTCCGGGTCACAGTTGGTGTCAACAGTCGCGACAATCGGGATATTAAGCTTGTGGGCTTCAAGCACGGCAATGTGCTCTTTGCGCGGGTCAACTATAAATAACGCTCCCGGGAGCTTCTTCATATCCTTAATGCCGCCGAGATATTTAGTAAGCTTGGCCATTTCATGGCGCAGGCCCAATACTTCTTTTTTCGGAAGCAGTTCAAATGTGCCTTTAGCTTCCATTTCCTCTAATTTACGCAAACGGCTGATTCTTGCCTGGATTGTTTTGAAGTTGGTCAGCATGCCGCCGAGCCATCTTTCATTTACATAGAACATATTGGCGCGCAGAGCTTCGTCACGCATAGCGTCCTGAGCTTGTTTCTTCGTACCGACAAAAAGGATGCTCTCGCCGCGGCCTGCTACTTCGCGCAGGAAATTGTAAGCTGTCTCGACTTTTTTAACGGTTTTTTGCAAGTCAATGATGTAAATGCCGTTTCTTTCCGTAAAAATGTACGGAGCCATTTTGGGGTTCCAGCGTCTGGTTTGATGACCGAAATGTACGCCGGCCTCAAGTAGTTGCTTCATTGAAATAATTGCCATTTTAAATTCCTCCTGTTTTTCCTCCGCGGCCTTCTTTTCGTCAGTAACCAGTCTGAACAGTCTGGACAGAAGACGCAACCAACCGCGTGTGTTTTTCAACCGATGGTTATTATATCACATCAGGGTGATTCCCACAAGTGTTGTTTAATTCTCTCCGCGCACGTTTACTGACAAATGTTCGTGCTTAAGATGAATACATAATTATTGAGACCAAAACATTGCCAAGAAAGCTTGAATATGATAAATTATACGGAAGTTATATTGAGTTTTTCTACCATGCGAAGATATAACGAATATAAAATTATTTTCTGCAGCCGGCACGCCTGGCGGTAACTATCTGGTATGAAAGGCGGTCTGTCAATGTCAACTTTTGATTTCACCAAAGCAATATCTCCTTGTATTAAAGCCTTGCCGCAATCAGGGCTGGCAAAATTTTTAGAAATAACTGCCAGCAATCCTGACATTGTACCATTAAGTGTCGGCGAACCTGATTTTGACGTACCCGCAAAGGTGCGAGAGGCTACTATTGAAAGCATTCTTGCAGGTAAAAGCTCTTATACTTCAACACTTGGCCTTTTGGAATTGCGTAAGGCCATTGCGGACGATACCTTTAATAATTATGGTGTCGCATATGACCCGCAGACAGAAATTATGGTTACGGTCGGCGTCAGTGAAGCATTATACGTTGTTCTGCGGACTTTTTTAGCAGAAGGAGACGAAATTATTATTCCCGAACCTTGTTATGTCGCTAACAAGGCATGCATCATCCTTGCAGGGGCAAAACCAATATCGGTCGAAACCTATCTTGAGAATAAGTTCGTTCCAACTATTGACGATCTGGAAAAAGCCGTAACTCCTGCAACAAAGGCAATATTGCTTGGTTACCCCAATAATCCGACCGGCGCTATCATGACAAGGGAACAAATCAAGGAAATTGGCGACTGGGCCTTAAGGCATAACCTCATCATTATTTCAGACGAGCTTTATGCGCATCTTACCTATGGTCAAAACCGTCACACCATGTTCACCTCGTTTCCTGAATTCCGGGACCGCACAATCGTTTTAAACGGTTTTTCCAAAGCTTACGCCATGACCGGTCTTCGTCTCGGTTACATAACGGCCCCAGCAAAAGCAATTGCTGCCATAAACCAGATCCATCAGCATGTAGTGCTTTGTCCAAATGCTACCGCTCAATACGGTGCGATTGCTGCCCTTAGACATTGTAGGGAAGATGTCTCTTCCATGGTCCGGGAATATGATGAGCGCAGAAAAATAATGATTGACGGCTTTAAAAAAATGAATGTTCCCCTTTACTCTCCCGAAGGCGCCTTCTATGTATTCCCCTGCATCAAGGAAACCGGTCTTTCCAGCATGGATTTCGTCGAGAAACTTCTTGAGGAAGAGGAAGTTCTGGTAATACCAGGTTCCATCTTCGGAGACTGCGGCGAAGGATTTATTCGCTGCTCATATGCCTATTCGCAGGAAAACCTTAAGATTGCTTTGGAACGTATCGGACGCTTCATAAACAAATACCGCAAATAAGCCATCGGGCATAAAAAAACTTCTTCGGTCTGCCGAAGAAGTTTTTTTATGCCCTAGCCTCAGCGTGGCTCTACTAAAAGTTTAATTGCAGTACGCTGTCCACCTTCTATCTCAATTTCGATAAAAGCAGGAATACATACTAAATCCATACCGCTGGGAGCTACAAAACCCCTGGCAATTGCGATGGCCTTAATAGACTGGTTCAAGGCCCCGGCGCCGATTGCCTGCATCTCAGCTTTGCCATGTTCCCGCAAAACACCAGCTAAAGCGCCTGCTACTGAATTTGGATTGGATTTTGCCGAAACTTTTAGTACATCCATTCAAACAACTCCTTCCCCGAAGCGTAAGTTCAGCTTTAATATAATGAAGTTCGTTGTTATTCCGATTTATCCTGCCGTAAAAAGATTATATACAGTATACATGTAATATTGCTTACATCCGTTCACCCTGCAGCAAAAAATAAAAACAAAGGGCGCTGATTGTTTTTGCATCAAAAATTTCTCCGTTTGAAAGCTTTTGGCGAACTTCCTCAGGTGAAAAGACGCAAACCTCAATAAACTCGTCTTCATCACTGTGGGGCTCGTGCAACGTGAGACCGGAAGCAGCAAACAAGTGAATAACCTCATCTGTAAAGCCAGGCGTGGTTGCTATTATGCCAAGTTTGACCAGTTTTGAAGCCTCGTAGCCGGTTTCTTCGGAAAGCTCGCGAAAAGCGCAGTCCTTCGGCTCTTCGCCGGCGTTAAGCTTTCCGGCAGGAATTTCGAACATTGCCATTGACATCGGATAACGGTATTGTTTGACAAAAACCATGGAGCCGCTATCAAGAACCGGCAGAACCGCTGCGGCCCCCGGATGACGTACGATTTCGCGTCCGGTCTTTCTGCCGTTCGGCAGAAAGACAGTATCTACGCTAACTTTCAGCAAATTTCCCTCAAAAACAGTAGTTGAAGAAATTTTGCGCTCGGTCAAGGAAAAATCACTCACAAGCTTTCAGCCTTCTTTCAAAATAATGTCTGCTTATCTTCATTCAGACGCAACCAATCTTTACCTGATTCGAGTTTTGCTTTGATATCATCTGCGGACGCGATGAGCTGCACGGCATTTAAACGTGAAGCTTCTGTCATGCTGCTCCCTCCCGCCATCCGCATGATTTCCTCGATACGTCCGTCTTCATCCAATTTTTTGATTAGTGTTGCCGTGCGGTTTTTTTGTACAACCTTTTCGATGTACAGGTGATTGTCTGCAAAACTGGCAATTTGTGCAAGGTGGGTAACGCAGAGGACTTGTTTCATTTGCGAAATAATCGCAATTTTCTCAGCCATTCTCTCGGCGGTAACACCACCCACGCCGGTATCGACTTCGTCGAAAACCATTGTCGGTACGGCCGATTTTTCGAGCAGAACAGTCTTGACGGCGAGGGCTATCCTGGAAAGCTCTCCGCCAGAGGCAACCTTGGCCAAAGGCCTCAGCTCCTGCCCGGGATTTGCTTTAAAATAAATTTGTGCTTCGTCACGGCCTTCAAAAGCATACTCATCTTTAGACATCAGTTTGATGGAAAAAACGCTTTCCGGCATTGCCAGATCACGGACGTGACAGGTAACGTAATCTGAAAGTTTTTCCGCAAATTTACATCTAATTTTTGTCAGTATGTCCGCTTTTTCTTCTAATCGACCCAGCAATGCATTAAGTTTTTTAGTTGCCTTTGAGATGTTTTCCTCCAAATGTTCCAGTTCCTCCAGCTGAGCTTCGGCTTTCTCAAGATAGAACAAAACATCGGCAAGGCCAGGTCCGTATTTCTTCTTAAGCCTGTAAAGCAAGTCCTGCCTTTCTTGTAGAGCTGTCAAAGCATTGGGGTCAAAACTGTCTTTCTCTATGTAACTGCCAAGTTCTCTGCGGGCTTCTTCCAGCGAAATCAACGCACTTTCGAAAATGCTGCAGTAAGCTTCAAGCTCTTCGTCATAAGCTTTAACGCCCACGATTTTTGCGCGTGCATTGCTTAACTCAGTCAAAACTCCCGGCATACCATCCTCACCGCCGTTAAGCAAGTCATACGCGGCCGTTGTGCCTGCCAGAATTCTGGAATTGTTCGCAAGCTTGCGAATTTTTCCCTGAAGCTGTTCTTCTTCGCCAACTATGACATGTGCTTCTTTGATTTCTTGTATTTCCCATTGCAGGGAATCTTTCAATCTTTCACTATCCGCATTTTTAGCTTGTAAAAGCGCGAGCTCCTTTCTTGCCTCGACATATTCGGTAAATAACTCCCGGTATTCAGCCTTCGCAGGTGATACCTCGCAAAAACCATAAGTATCAACAAGATTCAACGGCTCACCCGTTTTAAGAAGTCTTTGGTTTTCGTGCTGCCCGTGAATGTCGATAAGTTGCTCCGCAAGCTGCTGTATCAGATTGAGAGGAACCTGTGCGCCGTTAATGGCGTTCATGCTCTTGCCTGTCTTTAAAAACTTGCGGCTCATAAACAAAAAGTCTTCGTCCACAGCTATTCCAAAATCAGACAAAAGTCTGTTCGTCTCGGCGGAATCGGTAATCTCAAATACAGCCTGAACCCAAAAGCTGTCTTCTCCCTCTCGGATGTATTCAGCTGAGGCCCTGTTTCCCAATACTATCCCCAGCGCGTCAATCAAAATTGACTTTCCGGCCCCGGTTTCACCTGAGAAAAGATTGAAACCGGGCGTAAACTCTATCTTGGCTTCTGCAATCAAGGCGAAATTACGTATATGCAGAGATTTTAGCATGCACTCACCATCTTTATAT
>JAAYIB010000207.1 GCA_012744295.1 Acholeplasmataceae bacterium | reverse complement strand
GTGATTGCGGAAGCGGTCGAGAACCTGACCGAGGAAAATTCGCAGCAGGAAGAGATATATACCTTGCTGAAGCAGGCCTTCTCGTTGCTGAGGACTCACAACAAGAGGCTTGTGACGGTTGCCGCTCTTTGCAAACTGCTCTGCCTGAGCGGGTTTGCCCCTCAGCTTATCAGCTGTACCTCCTGCCATAGCGAGGTCCATGAGGATGCGTATTTCAGCACGGTACAAGGCGGCGTTGTTTGCGACTGCTGCATATCGGGCGCAGAACTGCCCTTTGCCGAAGGAGCTCGGGAGCTGATGCTCAAGCTCGTGACGCTTGACTTCGAGCAGCCTGAAAAATTCGTCGTGCGGGGAGCGGACCTGATGCAGCTTGAACAAACGCTATACAGGTTTTTGCTTTTTCAAACGGACAAGCCTCTGCGGAGCCTGCAGTTTCTGGCGCAAATCGATCTCGGAACAGGTGTTGACAAAGGGTAACCTATCTGATATTCTTTCATACAGAAATGGCGATGAAAGGGCTAAGTAGTTTTCGCAGCAGCGAGCCGGGACGGTGCAAGCCGGCAAGAGAACGAAGGCACCCCCGGAGCATCAATTCAATATCTCTTGAGAGGACTGCATGCAGTCAAACAGGGTGGAACCGCGGAGCTTCAAGTCTCCGTCCCTGTAACATTATTTGTTACAGGGACGGAGACTTTTTTGTTCCTGTAGAAAAACAAGGAGGCAGAAAATGAATTTCCAGACGATTATTTTGAAGCTGCAAGAGTTCTGGGCTAGGCAGGACTGCATAATGGCTCAGCCCTACGACATCGAAAAGGGCGCCGGGACCATGAACCCCTCGACCTTTCTCAGAGTGCTGGGGCCAGAGCCTTGGCGCATTGCCTATGTCGAGCCTTCGAGAAGGCCTGCAGACGGACGTTACGGAGACAATCCCAACAGACTGTTCCAGCATCATCAGTATCAAGTCATCATCAAGCCGTCCCCAGACAATATTCAGGAGCTTTACCTGCAAAGTCTGGCCGAGTTGGGGATTCACCAGAATGAACACGACATCCGTTTCGTTGAAGACAACTGGGAATCGCCGACTCTTGGCGCCTGGGGCCTCGGCTGGGAAGTGTGGCTTGACGGCATGGAAATCACCCAGTTCACCTATTTCCAACAGGTCGGCGGCATCGACGTCAAGCCTGTAACGGTGGAAATTACCTACGGCCTTGAAAGGCTGGCGATGTATATACAGGGCGTGGAAAACGTTTTTGACGTTCAATGGGTAGGCGACATCACCTATGGTGACGTCTTCCATACCAATGAAGTTGAACAATCCTTTTACAATTTTGAAATTGCCGACACCGCTTTGCTTTTTGACTTGTTCGACAAGTACGAAAAGGAAGCGACGCGCGTAATCGAAACAGGCAACATCAGGCCGGCCTACGACTACGTGCTGAAATGTTCACACGCCTTCAACCTTCTGGATTCGAGGGGGGCGATCAGCGTCAGCGAAAGAACCGCGTTCATTGGCCGCGTTCGTTACATGGCAAGGCTTTGCGCGGCGGCATATGTGGAGCAGAGGGAAAAGCTTGGTTTTCCGCTGTTAAAGGGAGGTAGTAAAGCATGAAGCACGAGCTGCTTTTTGAAATAGGAACGGAAGAAATCCCGGCAAAATTCATGCCCGGCATCCTTGACCAGCTTCAGACGACGGTTGCCTCGAGACTGCAGGAGCTGCGAATTCCCTGTGAAGACGTCAGGGTTTTCGGCACGCCGAGGCGCATCGTTTTTCTTGCTGCGGGCGTCAGTGATACCCAGGAAAGCACTACGGTCGAGAGCAAGGGACCGGCTGTCAGAATTGCCTTTGATGAGAAAGGCGAGCCTTCAAAAGCCGCTCAGGGTTTTGCCAGGGGGCAGGGCGTAAACGTTGCGGAACTTGAGGTAAGGGGAGAATATGTTTATGCCGTGAAAAAAATGGTCGGGCAGCCGGTGCAGGCATTGATGCCGGATTTCCTGCTTGATGTTATTACATCCCTGTCCTTTCCTAAAAACATGCGCTGGGCCGACCATGATTTCCGGTTTGTCCGTCCGATAAGATGGCTGACAGCTCTTTTTGACGCACAGGTCATCCCCGTGGAAATAACCGGCGTAAAGTCGGGAAGGACAACCTTCGGCCATCGCTTCCTGAGCAGCGGAGAAGTGGAGGTGCCGGAGGCGGCACAGTATGAAAATATTTTGAGGCAGCATTTCGTCCTTGTCGACCAAAACGAACGCCGTGCCCTGATCAGAAGCCAGGTTGAGGAGCTTGCACGCAAAGAGGGGGGGACTGCGGAGATAGACCGGGACCTGCTGGAGGAAGTCGTCTATCTTGTTGAATATCCGACGGCTCTCTGCGGCCATTTTGACGAGAAATTTCTGCGTCTGCCCAAGGAAGCAATAATCACTCCGATGAGGGAGCATCAGCGTTACTTTCCCGTACTGAATGAGCAGGGGGGCCTTCTGGCAAAATTCATTACGGTCAGAAACGGCGGCAGCGAAGGTCTGGATATTGTCACGCAGGGCAATGAACGCGTGCTGCGCGCAAGACTGAGCGACGCGGAGTTTTTCTTTAACGAGGACAGAAAACATCGTCTTGCCGATAGATTGGAAAAACTTAAGACCGTGGTCTTCCAGGAAGGTCTCGGCAACATTTACGATAAAAGCCTGCGGGTGTCTGCAGTAGCGATGATGCTCAAGTCTGCCCTGAACGCGGACGTGGATGAAGAACACCTGAAAAGAGCCGGCATATTGGCAAAGACAGACCTTGTCACGGGAATGGTCTGCGAATTCACCGAGCTCCAGGGTGTCATGGGCAGGGAGTATGCC
>JAAYIB010000206.1 GCA_012744295.1 Acholeplasmataceae bacterium | reverse complement strand
CGATATGCAGCAGTCGCAAACAACGCCGCCTTGTACCGTGCTGAAATACGCATCCTCATGGACCTCCCCGTGGCAGGATGTACAGCTGATAAGCTGAGGGGCAAACCCGCTCAGGCAGCGCAGTTTGCAAAGAGCGGCAACCGTCACAAGCCTCTTGTTGTGAGTCCTCAGCAACGAGAAGGCCTGCTTCAGCAATGTGTATATCTCTTCCTGCTGCGAATTTTCCTCGGTAAGGTTCTCGACCGCTTCCGCAATCACTGCTCCGTATGCCAGCGTTGGCAGGTCCATGGGCCTGGGCGCGGATAAAAGCTCGCACTGCTGCAAGGTATCAAAACGCCTGCCGCTGACAAGTGTTGCGTCAAGCTCCGCAAAGGGCTGTACTAATCTTCCGCCGTTAGCTTTTCCGTATCTTGCGCCGTAGGCAATGAAAGAAACCTTGCCGTGGTTTTTGGAAAAACCCACCGCGTATTTATCTGCGGTCTGCCAATCTCTCACCTTTAAAACGAAGACTTCATCCCGATAGGCTTCCTTATTGCTCATCGCTGTCCTTTTCCGCTTCATCTTCAGCCATCGGCGTCACCTTGACCCGTTCCACCCGGAAGCCGGCCGAATTCAAAACCTCAAACCTATAACCTTCAACCATAACCGAATCACCTACCTCAGGGCGCCTGCCCAGGAGTCCGAAGACAAAGCCGCCGACCGTGTCTTCTTCCGGCTCGTCGAATTCTATGTTCAAAATCTCACTGACGTCGTCGAGCAACACAAGTCCGTCAAACTCATAGGCGCCATCAGGCAGCCTCGAGATTTCAGGCTCTTCCTGGTCGTGCTCGTCCTGGATGTCGCCGACAATTTCTTCAAGCAGGTCTTCCATCGTGACAAGCCCGGCCGTGCCGCCGTATTCATCGGCCACTACCGCCATCTGGATGTGCCTTTTTTG
This sequence comes from Acholeplasmataceae bacterium, assembly GCA_012744295.1. Taxonomy (GTDB): domain Bacteria; phylum Bacillota; class Negativicutes; order Acidaminococcales; family Acidaminococcaceae; genus JAAYIB01. Next base: position 5,647 of record JAAYIB010000206.1, on the reverse strand, counting down.
CAGGGTCTGCAGGATTTTCGCAATTGACATCCCCTCGGGGACGACGACTATCTCCCGCATACTCTTGCGCAGATCGTAGTCAGGTCGTTCATCGTTTAAATCCATCAAATCACGCAAATGAATCATGCCAAGGACGTGATCCTTGTCTTCAAGGCACAAAGGATACCTGGTGTGTCCGGTTTCTCTTACAACCTCAAGGTTTTCCTGCAGGGTGTCGTCAGCAAACAGACAAATCATGTCCTGTCTCGGCACCATGACCTCGCGCGCCACCCGGTCGGCAAAGTCAAAGACATTGTCAATCAGACGGCTTTCCATATGGTCGAGCACGCCGCCGCGCTCGCTGGCGCTGACAATCATGCGCAGCTCGTCTTCAGAATGCGCTATTTCCTCACGCGGCACCGATTCTATCCCCAAAAGCTGCAAAAAAGCCTGGGAAATCCGGCTGAAAATTACAACCAGCGGAAAGGTCAAAATATAAAACAAACCAAGCGGCCTCGATACCGCCATCGCTATTTGCTCAACCTTGTCGAGCGCTATGGCTCGCGGCACCAATTCGCCAAAAACGACATGTGCGAACACCAGCAGCAGGATTGTCACGAATACCGCGGCAACACGAACCGACCAAGGCTCCAAAAATGACGTCCCGAGAAGTGCAGCAACAAATTCAACAAGAAACGGCCCTCCCAGCCAGCCCAAAGCAAGCGAAGCAATGGTTATGCCCATCTGCGTCGCGCTGAGATAAGTGTCAAGGGACATAGTCATCTCAAGGACGGCCCTGGCACGCTCGTTGCCTTGCTGCACAAGTTCCTCTAACCTGCTTTTCCTTATTCTGACAAGTGAATACTCGGCCATGACAAAGAAACCGTTGATAAGTGCCATTACAACAATCAGCACCAATTTCATTGCGTTAGATAACGCAGGATCGCCGTCTATAGGTCATCCTCTCCTAACAATTAATTTTTCGGATTACATAACAAAATGATAGCATTTAACCACCGAATGGTCAAATTGCCGTCAGTCTTTGTAGCCGAACTGCCTCAGCATTGAATCCTTGTTGCGCCAATCGGGCTTTACCTTGACCCAAAGGTCAAGAAAGACCTTGTTGCCGAGAAGGCTTTCAATGTCTTCGCGCGCCTGCCGCCCGACAAGCTTCAGCAAATTACCTTTGGCTCCTATCACAATTCCCTTCTGCGATTCACGTTCCACAAAGATGACGGCGCGAATATACAGGTCGTTATTCTGCCTGATTTTCATTTCCTCAATTTCGACCGCAATGGAATGAGGCACTTCGTCCCTCGTCAGCCTCAGGACCTTTTCCCTGATTAGTTCGGCCGCAATAAGACGCTCGGGCTGGTCCGTTATCATATCCTCCGGAAAATACTGGGGTCCTTCCGGCAAGTATTTCAGAATTGCTCCGACGAGGCTTCCGAAGTCCTTGTCAGCAAGTGCGGAAACGGGTACGACCTCGGCAAAATCAAAATCCTTTGTATATGACGAGATAATCGGCAGCAGCATTTCCTTCGACTGCAGCTTGTCGATTTTGTTCGCTACCAGGATGACGGGCGTGCCGGCCTTCTTCAGGTGTTGAAGAACATATTCGTCGCCGGCGCCCTTTTTCTCGGAGACGTCGACAACGAAAAGCACAACGTCAACTTCACGCAGCGCGCTTTCAGCTTCGCGTACCATGTATTCGCCAAGCTTGTGCTGAGGCTTGTGCATGCCCGGAGTGTCCAGAAACATGATCTGGGCGTTATCCGTATTCAGGATGCACATTATCTTATTGCGCGTTGTCTGCGGACGGTCCGACATTATCGCGATCTTCTCGCCAATCAGGCTGTTGACCAAGGTTGACTTGCCAACGTTCGGACGGCCAACAACCGCCGCAAACCCCGAGAAATACTTCTTATCTTTATCTATGACAACCACTCCTTCATTAACTCTCTTTATAGGCTTTCCGGGCCGAAGCTGTATGGCAGCAGTTCTTCAACCGTCATTGCCAGGTGCTTGCCGGCACAATTTGCCAGGATGACGCGGTCAATGCCGAACTCCCGCATTACCTGACGACAGGCACCGCAGGGGGCTACCGGCTCTTTGGTGTCCGCAACCACGCAAAGGCTCGCAAACCGCCTTTCCCCGGCAGCAATCGCCGCAAAAATGGCATTTCGTTCCGCGCAGCACGTGAGACCATAGGAAGCGTTCTCAACATTACAGCCGGTGTAAACCTTGCCGCCCGCGGTTTTTACGGCTGCACCCACGGCAAAGTCGGAATAAGGGGCATACGCTTTTTCCCTTGCCTGCAAAGCTGCCGCAAAAAATTCCTTGTCCAAGCAGATCCCTCCCGTCAAAGCTTCAGAAATTCTTCCGAAAGCTTAATTTCTCTCAACGCCTCTTCTTCTTTTTCCCTCATAATGGCCCGATCTTCCTCTTCCATATGGTCATAGCCCAGCAGATGCAGCAGACCGTGTACGGCAAGATATGCCGTTTCCCGTTCCAGGCTGTGCCCAAACTCCTCAGCCTGCCGGGCAGCGGTTTCCATTGATATTACAATGTCACCCAGCAAATGAAGTACGGGGCCTCCGTGCAGCTCCGGCTCGCCTCCGTCTTCGTCCAGGGCAAAGGAAAGTACGTCGGTCGGCCTGTCAATGCTGCGATATTCGCGGTTCAGGGAATGGATTTCCTCGTCATCGACCATTGTAACGTCTACGGCGACAGTTTCGTCAAGGCCGTGTCTCCTTGCCACCGCCTCGAGGCTTAAGCACAGAAGCTGCTCGAGTTGTTCTTTTATAACGACCTTTTCCTGGTCGTTTTCAAGCGAGATATTCAATTATTCTCCTCCCGGGCCATTCCTTTTTTATTTCTTTGGCTTTCATACGCCTCGTAGGCCCTGACGATGGCCCCCACAAGCTCATGCCGGACTACGTCTCCCTCTGCGAAGCGAACAATGCCGATGCCCTTCGTGTTGCAAAGCACCCTGGCCGCCTGGTCAAGCCCCGAAGAGCGCCCCATCGGCAGGTCAATCTGGGTAACGTCCCCTGTCACAACCATTTTTGAGCCGAAGCCGAGCCTAGTCAAAACCATTTTCATTTGTTCATGCGTCGTGTTCTGAGCCTCGTCAAGAATGATGAAGGAATCGTTAAGGTTTCTGCCTCTCATATAAGCAAGGGGAGCAACCTCGATTATCCCCTTGGCAAGATACTTCTGAAAGGTCTCTATGCCAAGCAGCTCCGACAGGGCATCATACAAAGGTCTCAGATAGGGGTCTACCTTTTCCTGCAGGTCGCCGGGCAAAAAACCCAGCTTCTCGCCGGCTTCGACCGCCGGCCTTGCAAGAATGAGGCGCTCGACTTCCTTTGCCTTCAGGGCCTTGACCGCCATTGCTACCGCCAAATAGGTTTTGCCGGTGCCTGCCGGGCCGATGCCGATGGTGATGATGTTTTTACGGATTGTGTCCAGATAGCTCCACTGCCCAAGAGTTTTTGCCTTTATCTGACGGCCTCTGTTAGTGACGATGAGCGTATCGGCAAACATCCTGTGCAAACTCGCCTGCCGCCCTTCGACTATCATTTTAAGACTGTAACGCACGTCATGGGTTGTCAAAGGCAAGCCCTGGCGGTATAAAAACAGAAGTTCGCCGACAACCTGCTCAGCAAGAAGGACAGGCTCCTCGTCGCCCGTTATCACAAGGCTGCCGCCTCTTGCAACAAGAGAGCAAGGCAAACCGGCCTGAATGATGCGCAAAAACTCGTCATTGCTCCCGAAAATACCGTAAAGTTCCTGTTGATCCTTTATTTCAATCCTTCGTTCCAGCTTCTCCGTTGACAAATGCATTCCTCCTTAGGACACGCGAAAAATCATCTCATTCATTGAATTATCTGCAGCTTTTTGATAGTTACGGGCTCAAGCGGCTTGTCTTTGCCATCCGTCTTGACCTTGCCTATGGCTTTTACAACTTCCATGCCCTTTATGACCTTGCCGAAGACCGCATGCTTGCCGTCAAGCCAGGGCGTCGGCGCCAGCGTGATGAAGAACTGCGAGCCTCCCGTGTCAGGGCCGCTGTTCGCCATTGACAGAACGCCCACGCCTTCATGTTTTAACTTTGGTGAAAACTCGTCCTTTATCCTGTAGCCCGGACCGCCGTAACCTGTCCCCTCCGGATCGCCGCTCTGAACCATAAATCCTTCAATGACCCTATGAAAAATTACGCCGTTATAAAAACCGCTTTTTGCCAGCTTGATGAAATTCCCGGTCGTAATCGGCGCTTCTTCCGTTCTCAGCGCAACCTCGAAGCTGCCCAGGCTTGTTTCAAATACCGCTGTGGCAGGGCTCGGTTTTTCAACCGGCTTCTCAGCGGGTTTCTCCTGTCTGCCACAGGCCGTCAATAACAGAATGGTCATGGTTAAAGCAAAGTACAGTAATGAATAACTCTTTTTTCTCAAATCTTTTCCTCCCTGAATCTATGTTTATATACATATTATAATGCATAGTCCTGAAATTTGGAATTTATTCCGAATCACCCCGTGCCTTTGTACTGTTTTCAGCAAAACTTCCGTCGGTTTTCTTTTTTTTGACAGGTCGGCAGGGAGCGCGTAAACTATCGGTAACTTTAGGACTGCCTCTTGACAAAGCAGATTGTTTTTAGCTATAATACATTTTGTTGAGGGGTTATAGCTCAGTTGGTTAGAGCGCTTCGTTGACATCGAAGAGGTCTGCAGTTCGAGTCTGCCTAACCCCACCATTTTAAATTAAGCAACCACGAAGCTTTCGGGCTTTGTGGTTTTTTATTTTCCCTCATTTTTACAAAAGTCCTGCAATTGTTCTGATGTATTTAAAAATATTCCGCAATCAGTGCGGGCTTTCGGCTTTATGCCGTTTCACCGCTCGTTTGTGGCGTCTATGATAAATCCTTGACAAGTCGTTGCCCCAGGCAAAGGAATCCGCACAATGTTTTTTATTCAACAAAAGGAATAATGCTCAGCGGTGTCGAAAATACACAAAAAGAGAAAGGGGGGTGTACGATGAAAATAGCGATTATCGGCTCAGGAGGAATGGGCTGTCTGTATGGCAGCTATTTGGCCAGAGGCAAGGACGAGGTGTGGTTGTTCGATCACTGGGAGTCACATATTGCCAAAATCAGGCAGGACGGCCTTTCCGTTGTGGCCGCCGACGCCGAATTCACGGTACGCCCACGCGCTACCACTTATTTTGATGAAATTGGTCCTGTTGATTTGATTATCATATGCGTTAAATCATATTGGACTGCCGAAGCAGCGATGCTGGCCGAGATGGTGATAAAACCCGAAACAATTGTGTTGACTGTACAAAACGGTATGGGAAACGCCGAACAGTTGGCAGATAAGGTAGGAGCCGATCGGTTGCTGGTAGGCGCAACGTTGATGGGCGGCGCCGTGCTGGAGCCCGGCCTGGTCATGCACAGCGGTTTAAAGCCAACCAACATCGCTTCCTGGATAAAAGGGCATAATCACGAAAAGCTGAATCAATTGGCAGATTTGTTCATGAAGGTCGGTTTGCCGGCTGTAGTAGAAACAAATGTTGATTCGCTGCTGTGGAGCAAGTTGTCCATCCACGCCGGGCTTAATGCCGTTACCGCCCTCACGCGGGCAACGAACCAACAGTTCTTGCATTCGTT
>JAAYIB010000205.1 GCA_012744295.1 Acholeplasmataceae bacterium | reverse complement strand
TTCCGGTCACTGCCACAACCTTGTCCTGTGTCAACAGCTTTGTCATAGCGTTTGCGGACTCGGAAGGCTCACTTTTATTGTCGGCCACCACGGCCTTGATCTGTTTGCCTAAAAGCCCGCCCTTTGCGTTTAGCTCCTTGATTGCGAGCTTGGCCCCGTTAGCGGCCGCCGTGCCGATGGTCGCATTGCCGCCCGTCATTTCATTCAGGAGACCAATCCTGATCTCCTTGTCGGAAGAACCGCCGCAACCGGCCACCGATGCTGCAAGCATAACTGCGGCCAGCGTTGTCAGCGAGGCCTTGAAGAACCCTTTTTTCATTTAATAAACTCCCCCTTCTTCCTGCCATCAAAAAAAAACAAGCAAATTAATTGCTATGTGATAATTATATTACACATTTATTGGCAAATCAAGGCATTTTGATGATTTACTTAAAAATGTTTTTCTGTGGTGAATTTTAGTTCAACTATTGTAGACACATTTATGCCACGTCCACTATACACGGTCATTGGCATTCCGTTTAATGAAAAATGTAATATTTGTTACCTTCTTTTTGGAATTGCTCTTTGGGGCAGGTTCTCATGTGCAACTACTTTGTACAATTGTTCGATTTTCCTCAAAAAAAAGCTGACCGGACATACCCGGTCAGCTGCTTTTCATTGGGTTTTAGTTTTCGTCCTTGGAAGACATACGGGCAAACAGTTTTTCAATTTCGTTGACAATCAGCGGAATCACGGCAAAGATGTAGACCATCTGCCAATCCTGTCTCTCCAGGTCAACACATTTAAACATTTTCGCCAAGGCGTCAATTTCGATGACGCCGAGCTGAAGGACCGAGCCGACAACTATTGCGCCAATCAGGTACTTGTTTGTAAACAAGCCTATTTGGAAAATTGACTTGGTCTCATGCCGCAGCGAGATCGAATAGAACAACTGTGAAGAAGCGAGAACGACAAAGGCCATTGTGCGTGCGTAAACAAGTGCCTCCTCCGGTATTTCACCCGAGAAAACTCCGTGTCCGTGCTCAGTAAGGCCAAAGTAAAAGGCCGCGAGAGTAAGCGTTCCTATCAGAACTCCTCCTACAACTGCCCTGTAACCGGCGCCGCGGGCAAAGAAGCTTTCCTTGGGGTCGCGAGGCTTCTTAGTCATGACGTCATGGTCGCCCGGATCAACGCCGAGGGCAAGCGCCGGCAAGGCATCGGTTATAAGGTTGACCCAGAGGATCTGGGTTGCAATCAAAGGCACGGGCATATCGAGCAAAATTGCCACAAAAATCGCTATTACCTCGCCCAGGTTGCAGGAGAGCAGGAAGGTAACTGCTTTCTTAATATTGTCGTAGATATTTCTTCCTTCTTCGATGGCATTGACTATTGTGGTAAAATTGTCGTCAGTCAGAATCATGTCAGCGGCACCTTTGGCCACGTCCGTACCTGTTATGCCCATAGCCACGCCGATATCGGCGAACTTGAGCGAGGGGGCGTCGTTGACGCCGTCGCCCGTCATTGAAACAATCTTGCCCTGCGCCTTGAAAGCACGTACGATCTTAACCTTGTGCTCAGGCGAAACGCGGGAGAAGACGCGATACTTGGAAATCGCCTCGGCAAATTGCTCGTCAGTCAAGGCATCAATCTCCGAGCCCGTAATGCTCTGGTCAATGGACTCCGCAATGCCTAATTCTTTAGCAATCGCAACAGCCGTGTTCTTGTGGTCACCGGTAATCATTATCAACGTAATTCCGGCCCTTTGCGCTTCAGTTATGGAGTCCTTTACCTCAAGGCGCGGCGGGTCTATCATGCCTACAATACCGATCAGGATCAGGTCTTTTTCCATTTCCTCGGGAGCAATTATGCCGTCAACATCTTTGTAGGCTGCACCGAGTACGCGCAGCGCATCGTCAGACATGCTGTTTTCAACGGCGGTATATTTTTCCCTGATCTCGTCAGTCATGGGAATAACCTTGCCATCCTGCAAAACATGTGTGACTATGTTCATCAGATGATCCATGGCGCCCTTTGTATGTACACGGTAACGGTCGCCTTCAACATTCAGCGTAGACATCATCTTGCGATCGGAATCAAAGGGATTTTCAGCAACACGGCGATGCTGCTTTAAAATCTCGGATTTCTTTACATTATGCTTGTCTGCCAATACTACGAGGGCTACTTCGGTCGGGTCGCCCGTGCTCTCGCCATTTTCAAACGTCGCGTCTGTACAAAGAGCCATGGTTCTTAACAGCTCATAATTATCGCCTTCAGCCCGGTCGCCGATTTCCGCTTCCATGATTGCTGCCGGCTTGTCAAGCGTAAAGGTTCTTGTAACCGTCATTTTATTCTGCGTCAGAGTTCCTGTTTTATCGGAACAAATGATGCTTACGGAGCCAAGAGTTTCAACCGCCGGCATTTTCTTGACTATGGCGTTGATCTTGGACATCCTGGTTACGCCAAGCGCCAGCACGATGGCGACAATTGCCGCCAAGCCTTCCGGAATAGCGGCCACGGCAAGACTGATAGACGTAAGAAGCATTTCAAACAATTCCCGGCCCTGCACAACTGCTATAACCAGCATCAGAACACAGATTCCCACGCACAGCTTGCTGAGGAATTTGCCAAGCTCGTCCATCCTCACCTGCAGTGGCGTCATGTCATCATTGTCTTCATCGAGAATCTTGGCGATCTTGCCCATTTCAGTTTCCATGGCAGTCGCCGTAACGACGCCCTCGCCGCGTCCATAGGTGACAAGAGTCGACATGAAGGCCATGTTCGACATGTCGCCGAGCGCAGTATGCGCAGGTTCAAGAAGCGCTTTTGAATTCTTGCTTGAAGGAACCGACTCTCCCGTAAGTGCCGACTCCTCTATCTGCAGATTTACGCTTTCATACAAGCGCAAATCTGCGGGCACGTAGCGGCCGGCGTCAAGAATGACGATGTCTCCCGGTACGACTTCTTCAGAGCTTATTTCCTTGATTTCACCGTCACGACGAACGATCGCGTGCGGGGTCGTCATATCCTGCAAAGCCTCGACCGCCTTGCCGGCTTTATATTCCTGAGCAACGCCGACAACGGCGTTAATGATGACAACCAACAAAATGATGATGGTATCGGCATATTCGCCGACAACAAGAGTAATGGCAGCAGCACCCAGCAAAACATAAATCAGAGTGTCCTGCAGCTGTTCGAGAAAGAGACGGAAAAGGCTCTTCTTACCCTTTCCCTGCAACTTGTTGATACCGTACTTGCGAAGTCGCTCCTCAGCTTCCTGCGAAGACAAGCCGGTTTCGGGAACCGTCGCCAGTTCTTTGAAAACTTCGTCCTCTTTTTTTGCAAACCACATAAAATACCACCGCTTTCCAAATAGATTTTAACTGCTATTATGAAAACTTTTATGTTCTTCCCACCACCTTGTTTCCAACACGGTCGGTATAACAAAAACACTCATTATGAAGCCTTTGCTGTTTCGCGCTAACCGTACAGAAGCTTTTTACTTAAAACCGAAACAAATCTCTCCCTTGAGTTCCCTTGCCAAAGCGAAATATTAAAGGTTCGTTTAAAACAAATATAACAAGTTCATTATAACATATGATTATCGGAAAGGATAAGTAAATATGAGGATATTATAGAGAAAACCCAGCTTTTCCTTGTAGACAAATGTATTCAAAAAAGAGCGGTATATGTAAACATGTCTATTATTTACACAAATTTCAAGCTTTTCGTCTGATATCTCACTATCTTTGAAAAATATTGTATACAATTTGACTAATCTTGTACCGGAAAATATAATGTTTCCGTAACTCTAATTTGTATTGAGGGGGAGTTTTAAATGCCTTTTTCAGCGATGCCGCCAAAACAGGGACTCTACGACCCATGGTTTGAACATGATGCCTGTGGCTTGGGCGTCGTAGCAAACATCAAGGGCAAGAAATCCAACAAGATTCTCAAGCAAGCTCTTACCGTTCTAAGAAATCTTGACCATCGGGGCGGTCAGGGAGCTGACAACAACTCGGGCGACGGAGCCGGGGTTCTTATGCAGATTCCCCATCTTTTTTTCATTAAGGAAGCCCTCAAACAGGGCCTCAGGCTTCCTCAGTCCGGGGAGTACGCCGTCGGCATGCTTTTTTTGCCGCCCGACGAGGTTGAAAGGGAGAACCTGCAGCGTCATTTTGAAAAGATTGTCAGAGAAAACCATCTGGACGTGCTAGGCTGGCGCAAGGTGCCGAACAATCCGTCCGGATTGGGA
>JAAYIB010000204.1 GCA_012744295.1 Acholeplasmataceae bacterium | reverse complement strand
GGGTTATAAACGTGATTGGCGTAATAAAACCCTTCGTTAAAAACCTTGCTGCGGCACACATCGGCACAGTTGTCACGCGAGCCCGGTATAACGCTCACCTTCGCGTTATGTGCGCGAATCATGTTAATTTTCTGCGGAGACGTGCCCTCCGGCACAAATTTAGGGTCGATACCCAAACGTATTACGGGGTGCTTCTTAATAAATACAGCTTCTTCTTCCGTAAGCTTTAAGTCAACTTGGGCGGCATTGCAAAAAGAACAACTTTCCAGGGGGCAAGCCGCCAGAACTGCAATAGTCCGAAGCAGGCAAGCGCCAGCACAAATTCCGCAGGTCCGTGGACCGCACAAGTCTAGACGGGGCTGTACAGAGCGGCTGGCAGGACCCGGAAGAAATTGGCAGAGAGCTACAAGATCGCTGAAAAGCTCTTCCGTTACCCATTTCCTGTGTTTCACGTATTCGGCATGGAAGTACCAGAGGTGTGCTGCCGGCCCCCCAAAGGACGAAAGACCCAGATAAAGAGAAACCAACAATACTTCTATCAAGCTCTTGCCGGAATTTTCCCGCTCCCGTGGCATGTGTCACTTCTCGCTTTCTTTGCATTCACTGAAAATGTGCGATCGAAAAATCCGCCGTGCCGAGTTAACTATGAATTCATTTGAAAATTCCGTAGGTTCTGGTTGTCTCCTGAATATAGATGATACCTTTGCCCGGCTCGTCTATTTGAAGGCTTTCCCGGATGGCGGCAACAATATTCTCAGTCTTCTCGACTTCGGACAGAATTATGATGACCTCTTTTTCCGGCTCTATTTCCATATCAAAAACCTTGCTTGTTTCATGGACGCCCGAACCTCTGGCATTGATAACGGTTCCGCCCTTGGAGCCCGCCTTGGCTGCGGCGCTTACTACTTCCTCAGCCCTGCCCTTATCGACAATTATGTTGATAATATGATACATGGTTTTTTCTGCTCCTCTGTCCTCTTTTTTTATTCTGCAGGCTATGCTGCGAGAGCCTATTATGCTGCAGATTGAAGTTGTAAAGGCAATACCGTGATTGGGCTTGCTCAATTCAAATTCCTTGTTCATTTCTTCCATGGCCCGCGAGACGATTTGACTGTCACCTGCAAGATAGACTATTTCTTTTCTGACGTCACACAAGCCGATGAAATTAAGAAAGCCGCTTGCAACCGTTCCTTTGCCCAAAACAATCGTACCTCCGGAAAGGCCGTGTTGTTTCGCTGACCTCACAACCCTGCTCCCTAAGCCATAGTTTACTATAACTCGTATCAATTCCACGTCCAATGCCGCGGCCAAATCACTCATTGCTTTCCAGTCCTCCTTTTTTTGACTTAACCTTGAACACAAACCCGAGTATCTGCAAAGCGATCAGGGGCGCCATCGCAACCATGGCGATTACGCCGAAGCCGTCCACCAGAACGTTCGCGCCTTCTGTGGCTTCGGCAACTCCCTGGGTAAAAGCCAGAATGAAGGTTGCCGTCATCGGACCGGAAGCCACCCCGCCCGAATCAAAGGCAATCCCGACGAACAGGTCCGGCACCACATAAGTCATGGCGATGGCAAGGATGTAGCCGGGCAGAAGATAATGCCAAAGCTGTACGGCCGGCACCAGGATTCTGACCATGGAGAGCGCTACGGCAAGAGCAACGCCAAAGGCCAGGGTAACCAAAACCAATTTGCGTTTGACGTATCCGCTGGTAACATCCTCTATCTGATGTGTCAGGACATAAACCGCGGGTTCGGCAAGAATTGTAACCATGCCAAAAATAAACCCCATCGTTATTACCACCGGCTTGCCATAAGACAAAGCCAATTTGTATCCTACCGCGCTGCCGACCTCCATAAAACCCGCGTTCACTCCCAGAAGGAAGAGCACCAGGCCGACAAAAGTGAACAGCACGCCGAATAAAATCCTGCGCACAGAGGTTCTGGGCAATTTAAAAGATACGTTCTGAAAGATGAGAAAAATTATCAGGATAGGCAAAAGCGCTACCAGCACTTCAAAGGCTATTACGGGCAGCTTTTGCACAAAAGGCCCGAAAAACGTAGCCGCGGCTGCCTCAGTATTTTTTAGTGTGCCCGTTATCCTGTCGGTTTTTTTCAAAATACTCATCAGCATAACGGTGATGATCGCTCCTGCCGAGATGATTGCAACAAGACCGAAGCTATCGTTTTCGGAGGCACGGCTGTCTTTTTTCAGCTTCGTCACACCAACCGCCAACGCCAGAACAAAAGGCACGGTCAGAGCACCGGTTGTCGCCCCCGAGGCGTCAAAGGCAATGGCCATAAATTCCGGCGAAGTAAAAATCGCCAGCAGAAAAATAATGCCGTATAAGATAGACAATAACCTGTACAGGGGAAAATTAAAAACAATCCTGAGCAGCCCAACGGCAAGCAGTGCGGCAATGCCAATAGAAACGACCGCGACAATGCTTCCTTTGGAAATCAAACCGGCCGTAACGGAATCGACCTGCCCCGCAAGAATGTGCAGGTCAGGCTCGGCTATCGAAATAAAGAAACCAAGCAGCAAGCCGGCTACCACAACAATGCGAATACTGCCTGTTTTTACGATGGACGCGCCCATCTCGTTGCCAATCGGCGTAATGCCGATATCTACCCCGAACAGAAATATTGTGAGACCCACAATCAGCAATGCCGCACCTGCCAGAAATCTTGCAAGCATCGTGGGTTCGATGGGCGTCAAGGTCAAGTGCAGCAGCAAAACTATCAAGGTGATAGGAAGAACCGAAAAAAGAACTTCTCTTAACTTGTCAATGATAACACTCAAACAGGCACCTTCCTTTCCAGATTTATTTTTATATTCTAAATTTAAATAAATGTTTGCACGGCGTCACTTACAACAAAATACTTACCCTGTTCTTGCCAAGCTTTTTTGAGTTGTAAAGAGCATCATCGGCTCTCTTGACGGCATCGTTGTAATCTGAGTCGTTCTCACGGAAAATGGAAATTCCTCCGGAAATCGAAATGGTGACTATGTCTCTGCCTGCGGGAATTCTTAATGACGATATCGCGCCAAGCGCTTTTTCTCCAAAGCTCTTGACGTTTTCAACCCTTAAGCCCGGCAGCATTATGACAAATTCGTCACCGCCCCAGCGAACAATTCTGTCCGAGCTTCGCGTAACCTGGGCAAGCGTGCTGACGATTGCCCGCAAAACGAGATCGCCCACTCCATGGCCGTATTTGTCGTTGATATTCTTGAAATCGTCAAGATCGAACATCATAACGGCAGTTGCATTCCCGGTCGTCAGGTCCTTGTTAAACTGTTCGGCCAGAAGCTTCTCGCCAAAACGTCGGCTGATGGCATTAGTTACTATATCTGTTTGAAACTCCTTTTCCAAAGACTTCGTGGATTGACGCAGGCGCCTCTTTTCAAGAAAGTACATCCCGATATAGCCAATAAGTAAGATTATGATTATATATCCCAAGAGGCGTATGATTGTTTCGCTTGAAGACGCTTTTGAGCTTTCGATGGACTTTTTGGCCAAGGCGTCGATTTCGTCCAGATGCACGCCCATCGCAATGATCCAATTATAGTCCCTGTAAAGTTTCGCATAGGTAACCTTTTCTGAAACTTCCTGGCTGTTTAGTTTTTTGAAACTGTAAGTAAAAAAAGTCTCTCCATGCTTTTTGACGCCTTCCAGCTCCTCCAGATAAGGCAGTTTGCCGTTGATATCCTTCATAAACGTTGAAAGATAGGTTCCCTCGGTGTCTCTGAGATTAGGGTGAACGCGGCGAATCGCGTAATTGTCACCGCCTTCATAGTTGACAATCTCGTTCACCCAGATATAAGAATCATTGGAAAACTTCCTTCCCCTGATCAAATCAGCAACGTCCTTTTTTACCTCTGTCTCGACATAGGTATTGCTAATCCCAAATAAACCTCTGACTTTGCCTTTGCCTATCTCGGCATAAGAAGAAAGATCTTCCTTAAAAAGCTGCCTGATAGGTTCTATGCTCCCTTGTTCGGGGATGTTTGCGGAATAAAGCAGTTTACCTGTGGTCTCATCCCAGAAGCCGGCTGTCCACATACCGGGGTTCGACTCATCTTCAAAACGTTCACGGCAAAATTTGATGAAGTCATCGTCAGTGCGGCCAATTTCTTCCTGCAAACGAATCAGCCTCAGATCGGTAATTCTCTTGTAGTTTCTGTGACGCGTAAGCCTGATTCTGTCGATTTCCAGAAAAATATTGTCTACGGTATCTTTAAGAAAATCCTTTTTGATTGTGGCAATCGTATGTTCTGTCTGCGCCCGGTAAATTTTCTGGGTTTCCTCGTGCGACAGCAAATGCAGGTAGATGACCAGCAGGGTTATCGCGGCAGCTGCAATCACGGTTATTATTTGGTTTTTGCTTCTGATTGTCATATCCATCCCTCTTGTCAGAAAATAACGGTGAGCCATCGCTTGCAGAAACCAATTATGCATGTTTTATTATAATTGGTTTAATTATATCAAAATTTAATTTTAAATTCTTGTTTTTATAATTTTTCTTTCTTAATACTTCCTAAATGTAGCTATCGGATCTCCCATTGCAAGAACGCGCTACGAACAGGGAAAGCCGTTTTCTTAATAAAAAAGCCCGTCGCTATCGTTCTGAAACACGATACCGATGGGCCTTTTTAAAATGATCAGGCAAAATCGTTTTCCCGAGGCCTCCAGCTTCAATCCTAAGCTTTTTTGGGAACGGTCTTTGCAATTGCCGCTATCGCGACAAGGGTCATGAAGAGATTGAAAAGCAAAGCCGCAGCAGCGGCAAACCGCACATCCACATTATCGGTGCGGCCAATGAAAAGTTCATGCCAGTAAACGATGTTCTCACTGCTTAAACCTGTGAAAATCGCGGCTGAGATTGCAACTCCAAAAGCCGCACCCAAACTGGAGGCCATCTTGTAAATGCCGGCCGCCGCACCGACCTGGTCTTGCGGGACGTTCGACAACGCCGCGTCAGTTGAAGGCGTTGCGTAAAACCCTAATCCTATGCCAAATAGCGTGAACCCGATAGTTGATGCTATCATATACTGCCAGGCATAAAGGAAGCTAAGACAGTTAAGCAGTATTCCCACGGCCGTAATACTGCAGCCCAACAGCATTGGCTTGCGCGGCCCCCATTTTTGCAGGAGCTTTTCCCCGACTCTGATCGTAGCAAGGATGGCGGTCAGGTAGCCCAAGGTAAGCAAACCGGCCTCAAAGGATGTCAAGCCGGCACCTTTTTGTACAAGCGTCAGCGTAACTAAAATCGTTCCAGCGGCTCCATTCAATAAAAAATTCGACAGCGTTGCGCCGGTATAGGTGCTGTTGCTGAATAATTTGAAATCAACGAATGCATTGGCCTTGCTCGACTCAATATTAAAAAAGGCAATGGCGGCAAGCGCAAATGCTATAAACATACCAAGGATAAAATTGCTGGTCCAGCCAAGCTTCGAGCCCTGACCGATAATAATGTTGATTGTTACCATTGATATCATGAAGGCGGTAAGGCCCGACCAGTCAAAGCTCTTATTGGCATCGGCCGTTTCGACTTTGCTTTCCGGCGTGTTCCTGATCAGAAGGTAGCTGATGACGGAAATGACTATCGACATCCAGAAAATCCAACGCCAGCCAATGGTTGAAGCCACTGCGCCGCCAAACAGCGAACAAAGGCCGGAGCCGCCCCAGGAGCCGATGGACCAGAAGCTCACCGCGCGCTGTCGCGCCGCGCCCTCGTAATAGGCCTTCAGCAATGCCAGCGTGGAGGGCATGATACAGGCTGCCGAAAGGCCTTGTATTATCCGTCCGAGCATAAGAAACGAGATGGTGCCGGTCGGTGATGCCGCTATCAGAAACGACCCAATGGCATTGAGCACTATTCCAAGCAGTGTTATTTTCACGCGTCCTATGCGGTCTCCGAGTCCACCCATTACAACAATAAAGATTCCCGAGAAGAGAGCCGTGATGCTGACCGCTATATTGCTCCAATTCTCATCTATGCCAAGATCGGCTCTCATTGCCGGAGCAACATTAAGGGTTGTCTGCGCAAAAAGCCAGAAGGTAATGACACCCAAAACAATTCCCAATAGTAATTTGTCATTGCCCTTGTATTGCGCCACCATGCTTCTACTAACTTCAAATTTGGGATTATCGCTATCTTTCCTCATTTTTATCATCCCCTATGCTTTTTTCTAACCAGACGCCGGCCGCCGCCAGCATCGCTTCGATACCTGTTCTAATCGTAGGAGCCAATACGGGTGCCCAAAATGGCGAGTGCGGCCCGGGCAAATGGGAGACAGTGCCATCTTTAACTGCCTTGTCATAAACGTCGGGGTCTGTTCCGCCTACAAACCAATACACATAGGGCGTTTGCCATTCCTTGCCGTAACGTCCGAAATCCTCGCTTGCGCCGATGGGCGTCGTCTGAACAAGCAGCTCGCCAAAGTGGTTTCGAAATTCCCTGGCAATGGCTTTCGTGGCTTTCTCGTCGTTTACTGTCAGAGGAAAATTGTTAATCTCTTCAAAAACCGGATCTTTCGGTGCATTGGAGGCCCGTGCTTCAGCTATGCATACGCGCCTTATTGCATCAAGAACATGAGTACGCACTTTTTCGTCAGTCGTTCTGACGTTTAGCTTAATGTATGCCTCTGCAGGTATGATGTTTTCCGCAGAACCTGCATGAAACTCGCCAACCGTTATAACGGCCTGCGCTTGCGGAGATACCTCGCGCGATACTATTGTCTGCAGTCTCAAAACAGCCGAAGCCGCCATGATTAGAGGATCCACACCCTGGTGCGGCATACCGCCGTGGGCTCCCTTGCCAAAGAAGCGAACCAGCCAGCTGTCGCCTGCCGTTAGAATCTGGCCCGCCCGGTAAGCAACTGTGCCTGCCCGGAACTGCAGCAAGTGCTGCCCTAAAATTATGTCCGGTTTCGGAATTAAGCCTGACAAGCCGTCAGCAAGCATCAGCTGCGACCCTTTTCCTGTTTCTTCGGCAGGCTGGAAGAGAGCAATTACAGTACCCTGCCAATATTCACGTCCGGCAGCCAGAACTTTGGCCGCACCAAGCAGCCAGGATGTGTGCATGTCATGTCCGCAGCCGTGAGCGACAGGTACGGTTTCGCCCTGCTTGCTAACGCTTTTTGCTTGACTTGCATAAGACAAACCTGTTTCTTCTTGCATCGGCAATGCGTCCATATCAGCGCGCAGCATCACCGTAGGCCCGTTCCCGTTTCTTAAAATCCCTACAACTCCCGTACCGCCGATCTTCTCGACTGTTTCAAAGCCCTCTTTGCGCATGATTTCTGCAACAATCCCGGCGGTCCTGAATTCCTGCATCGGCAGTTCCGGATTCTGATGCAAATCCTTGTAAACCTCTTCAATAAACGGTAATATACCCGCAGTTTTTACTGAAAGGTCTTTAACAAATTGCGACATAATATACCTCCTCTTTTTTTAGCTTTTACTGTCCGATTCCGACTAAACTTTGTTACAATACCACGAATTTTTTATTTAAGCAATATTAACGCAATTATTTCTTTAATGCAATTATATTCCAACATTTCCAATTATGCAAGAGCAAATTGAAAAAAAATAAGCTATCGGCTTTCTTTCCTGAAGGAAGGTTGCCGATAGCTTTACAACTGCCATATTTTAAGTTTTTTAACATTTTCAAAGCTTCAAATTTTTAACCTGTATAGCTTCGCCGGTCTTCCCCGCGCTGCAAGAAACTCTTCGCCTGCTTCCTCCACTACACCTGCGGCACGAAGACTGCTCATTATGCGCCTGATGTTTTGTTCCGTTACCGACAGTTGGGCTGCTATCTGCGCGACAGAAAAGGCATCCCATTTCATCCTTTGCACGGTAGCCTCGATCCTGCGAAAGGTTTTAATCCCCACGGCTGCCTTGTGCAGCTTTGTCAGAAGTTCTTCGTCATTGGAGTAATAGTCGTAGCTTACTTTGTTCTCCTGGCCGGCTGCCTCAACTATGCCCCTGTCGTCACGTATGATTATCAGTCCGCCCCTTGTCTTCTCGTCAATATTGCGAAGGGCCCTGTATGCATTATATTCAGCATTGGAAACTGTCTCACCAAAACCCACTCCGGCTCTGACGGAAACGTCAAAGCTTACAGCTTCGCCCATCTTGAGCATCGTTTCCCGTAGCATCTCGAGTTCGTTTTCGATAGATCCTCGCGAACTGAAGATTTCATACACGCCGCTGCCTTTTTCCAAAAGATAGCCTTTAAGGTTATTGCACAAAGGAAGCAGGACTCCTTTAAGCTTCCATTCCATATTTTGCAGCATGGCAAGCGATTTCGCTTTCTCTATGACGTCCTCGTATTGGTTAATGGCAATGATTACCGAACCGACCTGCGTAGTTTTAAAATATGAAGTTTTCACTTTTTCCGTAATAATTTTCAATGACTGGAATATTTCCTGTCTTGTCAGTGTCAAATGAAAAACCGCTACGCCTTGCGACCTCAGATTATTGTAAACCGACCGGAACGCCGTTATGGCTCCGTCCGTCTTTCCTTCACGCCAGGCCTTCAGGTGAAAATCCGTAATATCGTCAAGATCATAATCCTTATTGTAGTACTTTATATGAAAATCTTTCATAGGCAGGCCTGTCTCTTTGACAGTTTGCTCGATATTCAAAAGGGACTCGTACATGTCAACGGAGATTCTTGGCAGGCTGGTTTGCTTCTCATAAGCGATCTGCAGACAGTTGATGTAAAGACCGGCGCCGAGGGACTGACAGTAGGACAAATTTTCTTCAGAGTCGAAATATTCCCTGGCAATGGCATAAGGCAATGGCCCTGAAAAAAGCCAGCCGTCAACCTTTTTCAGGTTTCTCTTTATCAGTCCCTCTATTTCCGTTTCATTCTCAAAAGGAAACGGCAGAAACCTGATTCCGTCTTCAAAGTCCCTGCTTACTTCCAATATTTTCTCTACCGACTGCGTCGCTCCGATAATGCCGATTTTGTATTTCATACGACACTCTCCCCCGGTTCTTGTTTCTTAAGCTCACCCAATCAAGATATATCATTTTCTTCGTCATGCCACCATCAATGACAAAGTTCTGGCCCGTTATGAAATCGTTGTTTTCATCAGCTAAAAACAGGCAGGGCCCGGCTATGTCCTCAGG
>JAAYIB010000203.1 GCA_012744295.1 Acholeplasmataceae bacterium | reverse complement strand
TACCCGGAAGAATGGGCAGTCAGCAAGAATTGGTGGAAAGGTAACAGCGCGATTTTGAATATGTTGTATTTAAAAGGAATGGGGAGGTTGACTTAATGACACATAAAGGAACAGTTACGCTTGAAACCGAACGATTGATTTTACGGCGATTTGAATTATCGGATGCGGATGCCATGTTCAACAACTGGGCAAGCGATGGAGAGGTTACAAAGTTTTTGACTTGGCCGACACATTCGGATGTGTCTGTTTCAAAGGCGGTTATTGACAGTTGGTTACCCCTATATGAAAATCTAAACCATTACAGCTGGGCGATTGTTCTAAAAGAGATTGGCGAGCCGATTGGGAGCATAGCCGCGGTAAAACAACAAGACGATATAAAAATGGTGCATATCGGATACTGCATTGGTCAAAAGTGGTGGAAACAGGATTATACTTCGGAAGCATTAGTGGTATTGATTAGATTTTTCTTCGAAGATGTAGGTGTTAATCGTATAGAATCAAGACACGACCCACGCAATCCCAATTCGGGGAAAGTTATGTTGAAATGCGGTCTGAAATATGAAGGTACGCTGCGGCAGAGCGACATAAACAATCAAAGTGGTTTCTGCGATGCAGCATATTACGCCATTCTTGCAGAAGATTATTTCAGCGGTAAACAAGCAGGATTTTTGTTCTCTATTGGAGATATTTCCATCGACTGTAGAAACCCTGACCTTACCCGTGATTTCTATCACGCTCTTACAGGCTGGGAAAAGCGGGTGATGTACGGTTGTCCGGCTCTTATTGCTGAGAATTGTCTTGTAATTCTTTTCATGCAGTGTGATTTTAATTATATTCCTCCCGTCTGGCCTGAAGAGTCCGGCAAACAGCAGAAACAAATGCACTTTAACTTTCAAGTTAGCGATTTGCCTGCCGCTGTTGAGGAAGCAATCAAACTCGGCGCGACTAAGCCACAATCCCAATACGGCGGTGACCATTTTGTCACACTGATTGACCCGGAAGGGCATCCGTTTTGCTTGTGCAGAAAGTGAGTGAGCAGGTGAATATAGTCTATCACAATGAAAAGAAAGATTTACCCCTTCAACAGTTACACGAGCTGTTTATAGCGGTAGGTTGGTCAGACGGTGGAGTGTTGCCGGAAGAAATGAAGGCGGGTTTTATCAAACCGTGGCTTCATTCAACATTAGTCATTTCAGCTTGGGATGGCGACCATCTGGTCGGAGCAGTAAGGGTGCTTAGTGATGCGATTTTCCGCTCTGTTATTTATGATTTGCTTGTTGCTCCCGAATACCAGGGAAAAGGTATTGGTAGTGAGCTTGTGAACAGGTGCAAGAGCCACTATCCCGGTTCGGAATGGTTGGTTGGATGTGATAGAAAGAACGTTGCATTTTATAAGAAACTTGGATTTCAAGATATTTTTGAATCGGATGCGTTTTTGGTCATCCCCTGTAAGTTATTTTGATTCAACCCCGCAATGACGGTCGAGAACCGCATCGCTGTTTTTGCTATACTATTCACGGAGGTTAGAGATGGAATTATCAGATAAAGCCGCCGCTGTACAGCGAATGCAAGACTACATTGTGGCTCATGTTGACCGAGAAATAAACATTGATGAGCTCGGCAGTGTCGCCGGATACAGCAAGTACCACGCGATACGGATTTTCAAGGAGCAGACTCATAATACGCCGTTTGAGTATCATCGTGCATTGCGCTTAACAAAAGCCGCCAAAACCTTGCAGGATGCGGACGACAAGATTGTAGATGTTGCAATGAACAGCGGATTTGATTCTCACGATGGCTTTACACGGGCGTTTTCTCGGCAGTTCGGCATTACACCGCAGAAATATCATGCTGATACACCTCCGGTGAACTGGTTTGTCTATTATCCCATCGAAGCCTACTATCAGCTAAAAGAAGGTATAAAACCTATGTCAAATGAAAAAGTATCACAAACCGTTACGGTTACCACAGTAGAACGCCCGGCACGAAAGTTGATTTTCCTTCGCTATAATGCAACAGACTACTTCTCCGCTTGTGAAGAGGTAGGCTGCGACTGGGAGGGCTTTTACAACAGTATCCCTGAAAAATTCGACACCGCTGCGGGAGGTCGCTTGCCAATGATCCTAATCAAACCCGGCACAGGCGGCAATGCATTCTTTGTTGAAGTTCCATTGAATTACAGCAAGCCTCTCCCCGATGGTTATGAAATTGCCGAATTGCCTCCCTGTACTTATCTTTACTTCAATGGTATGCCGTATGATGATAAGGATAATTTCCCGATAGCTATTGGGATAATAAATGAGGCTATTGAGGAGTATCCCTTCGAACGGTTCGGCTGGAAGAAGTCCGATAAAGCGCCCAATATGGGAATGGGAGCAGAAGCGGAAACGGGCGCACGGGCGGCTGTGCCTGTGGAACGAATTTAACCGCCGCAACAGCAAGTTGCTTTTCTCTTCCTTATCCCAATGTTTTAATGGTTTTAAAGGATGGTGATGTGAGTGGAAACGAAAGAAGCATTATCGGAACTGCGTAAAAAGCATGGCTTGTCGCAGGATGAAATGGCTGAAAAACTGTTTGTAACACGGCAGGCGGTATCTCGATGGGAAAATGGGGAAACAGTTCCGAATACGGATACCCTTAAGATTATCTCCAGAGTTTTTGGAGTATCTATTAATAAATTACTCGGAGAAACCCAAAATACTACTTGTCAAGTGTGCGGTTCACCGATAGACGATAACAGTTATAGCCGAGAAGCCGATGGCTCAGTAAATGACGCTTATTGCAAATGGTGCTACATAGACGGAGTTCACAAGTACCATGACCTGGAAGAGGTCATAGCTGACGTTGTGCCTCGGTGGAATTGGGGAACGCAAGAAAAGATGTCGGAGTGGCTTCGAAACAAGCTAAAAGAACTTGACTACTGGAAATAAACATAACTGCGATAATATGTCGATACCTGTCTTTTACGGTTTGCCGCAAGGGGTGTGCAAGAGCGGTGCATCTTTTAACGATTTGATTTGAGCGGTGCATTTTATCAATAGTTAGTGCCTTTGCCACCGGAGATGACAGGAATTTAACCCCATGTATTGATTTGTTCCCCCGAACGGATAAAAACCATTGACCTGTTCCCTTGAACAGAGAGTACCCATAAAAACCACTATTGACCTGTTCCCGAGAACGGACAAAAC
>JAAYIB010000202.1 GCA_012744295.1 Acholeplasmataceae bacterium | reverse complement strand
GGATACCGAACTGAAGGTCGGCAAATTACTGAAAAAGGCCGGCGCCACCAAGGTGCTCGTGCACTACGGCGGCAGCAGCGCCAAATCTTCCGGTCTTTTGGACCGCGTTTTCTCATCGCTTGCCGAGGCCGGCCTCGGCTGGGCAGAACTGGGCGGCGTCGTGCCTAATCCCCGCCTCTCCAAGGTCTACGAAGGCGTTGAACTTTGTCTTGAGTCAAAGGCGGACTTCATCCTCGCCGTCGGCGGCGGCAGCGTTATCGACAGCGCCAAGGCTATCGGCTACGGCGTCAATAACGGCGGCGATGTCTGGGACCTCTACAGCGGTGCGCGCTTGCCGGAAAAAGGCTGTCTGCCGGTTGCCGCCATTGTAACCATCCCTGCCGCGGGCAGTGAAATGAGCAATGTCAGCGTCATTACCAAAGAAGAAGGGTGGCTCAAACGTTCAACGGCATCGGATCACGGTTTCTGCCGCTTTGCAATAATGAACCCGTGTCTTACCTATTCGCTGCCGCCCTACCAAACAGCGAGCGGCGCGGTCGACATCATGATGCACACGCTTGAGAGGTACTTTGCGGGCACCGGGACTTTAGACCTCTCGGACGCTTTGGGCGAAAGTCTGCTGCGCAGCGTGATGTATAATGCCAAGGTTCTTTTACACGAACCGCACAATTATGAAGCAAGGGCCAACATTATGTGGGCAAGCAGCCTCTCGCACAACGGAGTTACAGGCGACCGCAATTTCGGTGACTGGGCCTGTCATCAGTTAGAGCACGAACTCGGGGGCATGTTCGACGTCGCCCATGGTGCGGGCCTTTCCGCTGTCTGGGGTAGCTGGGCTCGTTACGTGTGCTCACAAAACCCCTCACGCTTCGCCCGGCTTGCAGTCAGCCTCTTTAACCTCCCGCTTCATTTTACTGACCACGAGCGCACAGCCCTTGAGGGCATCAGCGCCATGGAGGATTTTTTCCGCAGCATCGGCATGCCTACCTCTATCACGGAACTGGGTGTCAGCCTGACAGAGGAACAAATAAAGGAACTGGCTTACAAATGCAGTTTCATGGGCAAAAGAACAATTGGCGGTTTCAAGGTTTTGTCGATTCCTGACATTGAAGAGATTTACCGAATGGCCAGATAATGCACAAAAGCCGCCGCGCCTCGAGGCGCGGCGGCTTTTCACATTCAGCTATTTGTTTATAATGACCTCGACAACCGCTCCCGTATCGAGCCCGCAGGCGTTGCCTTCATCGGTATCAATATGATACTCATCGGCATGAGCCTTGCCCGACCTGACCGGTACCTCCCGGAAGGTCAGAGCGCGTTCTCCCTCCGTTCTGATATCAACAGTGTCGCCTTCCCTGAGGCCATATTTTTCGGCAGTCTCAGCGCAAAGGTGAATGTGGCGTGCGGCAATGATTATCCCTTTTTCAAGCTCGACTTCCCCCGCTGGTCCGACCAGTCTTGCTCCGGGAGAATTTTCGATGTCACCGGAAATCCGCACCGGCGGCTTTAAGCCGACCGTTCTCGCGTCGGTCATAGACATCTCTATCTGGGTATCCTTACGCAATGGTCCGATTACGCGCAGCTTCATACTGCCTTTTTCCGTTGTTAGTGTGATTTGCTCTTCGGCAGCGTACTGACCGGGCTGGGCAATTGTTTTCTTAATGTGCAGTTCCGCCTTTTCTCCGAACAATTTAAGCAGATCAGCTTCGCAAAGATGGACGTGCCTGGCGGAAACACCTAAGGTTAAAGGAAATTTCATTTAATGTCACTCCTTTTTCATTTTTATTTAAATTTTTCGAGTTGCTGGATTGTGGCAACCATATGGAGAAAATATCTGTCCCGACGCTTGAAGTAATCTTTGCCGGTAATTTCCTGCACTTTTTTCAGACGATAACGCAAGGTGTTGATATGAATGTTCTGCTCCTTGGCCGTGTGCTCGAGGCTGTCGGTTACAAGAGCGCAGCAAAGTGTGTCGAGCAGGCTTGACTGGTAGATTTTATCATAACGCAAAAGCGGAAACAGGATCTTGTCGCACAAATAATCATATTCCGGCGTGTTCCTTGCTCTGAGAAGGACGCCGAAAGGTACTGTGTCTTCGGCGTTATTGATGCCGTACAAATTCATTCTGCGGCAGACCTCCATGGTATTGTCGGCTAAAACGTAGGCCTTGTTCAGGTTCTCGGGTTCGACGATTTCAGACGTGCCGACCAGCAGGGTTTTAGGCGATAACGTTTTAAGATATTCGGCAAGCCTTGGCTGGAGGAGCGCAAATTCCTTCTGCTGGCAGATAAGCACGATGCATTTTATTTCATCAATAAAAACACCTTCGTTGATATTGTTTTTCAAATATTGGTAGATTTCTGCAGCATGTTCCTGCCTGGAAATCAGCATCAGCTTATAATCATTCCGGTTGGAAAGTCCAAAGCGGGTCAAGGCGTCGGCTATGTCTTCGCCTTCGGCAAGCTCGCCTTTTTTCACGTCCTGCCAGAACTTCGTCAGCACTTTTTTGTTTGATTCGTACTGATCCCAAAGCTTAATTGAAATAAATGAAGCCGTCTGCTGGCACATCAGCCTGATTTTCTCGGGCAGGTCGCCGTCATAGACAACGACAAGCAGTCCGATCAGCCTGCCGCGGGCATAACAGTCGAAAACATGAAGGTTTTCAACGATGTGCCCCGCCGAAGTGTTGACGCCTTCAGCCAGGCGGTTTTTCACTGTTTCGTGCCAGGCGGCGAAATCCTGCTTCCTCGTTCCAGGTTTGCCCCAGGTTGCCGTAAGCTTGAACTGATAGTCAAGACAAAAGCAGTTGAGGCGTATGTGTTTGCCGAAAACATTCAGCAAACTGCTGATGTCGTCGGATCCCAGAGAGGCTTTGATCAGCTTCTGATAGTGCTGCTCGACCTCAATCAGCATATTTGTCTGGTAATTCTGGATTTCCTGGTTGATTGTCGCAACCAGTTCGCGAAACTTGACCTCCTTTTTGACCTCAAAGACGGGTAGACAGTACTTATCAGCTATCTCAAGAATGCTTGAAGGAATTCTGTCGATAAACCTGTGCGTCTTGATGCCGACCGCGGAGACCCGCTGTGCCAGCTGTTCAAAGGCACTGTCCTGCAGCTCCGGGTTCTTGCTGAAAGCGTAGAAAGTTGTCAGCACGAACTCTCCCCCGGTTACCCATTCATAAAGGTCAGGACCTTCCATAATCGTTACGTGGGTTACCGGATTGTCAAGATTTGCGTTTTTGTTGGCAAGCTGAAGCTTATTGCGAAAATTTTCTATTTCCAGCAATGAATTCAAGGTAACCTTGTCCTGTGCCATAAAAGCCTCCAAACAGTTGCAAAAGATTTGTTCCTGTTTGTTATTATACCATATGCGGGCACAGTCTTGCCGTTTCTTCAGCAATGACAAGCTCCTCGTTCGTCGGTATGACCAAAAGCTTCAGGCTGTCGCCATCCGTACCTATTTCCCTTATGCCTCCGCGCAGGCGGTTCTTTTCGCGATCAAGGCGCGCTCCGAGAAACTCCAGATCGCTGCAGATGCTTTCCCTGATGGCATCGGAATTTTCACCAAGTCCGGCGGTGAAAATAATTGCGTCAATGCCGCCCATGGCAACGGCGTAAGAGCCTATGTATTTTTTTACGCGGTAAGAGAAAATGTCCATTGCCAACTGCGCTCTTTCGTCGCCGTCCTCAGCAGCTCTTTCCAGATCGCGGAAATCGCTGGAAAGCCCCGAAATGCCTAAAACTCCGGCCTTGTTGTTCAGGTACTGGTAGACCTGCCTGCCGGTCATGTCTTCCCTGTCCATAATAAAGGGTATGATGGCGGGGTCGACCTCGCCGCAGCGGGTTCCCATCACCAGGCCTTCGAGCGGCGTAAAGCCCATGCTGGTGTCAACCGACTTACCGCCCTTGATTGCGGCAAGGCTGGCACCGTTGCCGAGGTGACAACTGACGAGGCGCAGCTCCGACAGGTCCTTTTGCAGATACTCTGCCGCCCGCTCTGACACATACTGGTGGGAAATGCCGTGAAAACCGTATTTGCGCAGCCCGTATTTTACGTAAAGGTCATAAGGCAGGCCATATAGATAGGCCTTGGCGGGGATGCTCTGGTGAAAAGCCGTGTCAAAAACCGCAGCGTGCGGTACCTCGGGCATCAGTTCCCTACAGGCGTTAATGCCTGCCAGATTCGCCGGATTATGCAGCGGAGCCATGGTAATGCACTTCTTGATATCTTCGATAACCTGTTCGTTGATCAAAGTTGCCTCTCTGAAGGCCTCGCCACCGTGGACGACTCTGTGGCCGAAGGCGCTGATTTCCGACAGGTCGTTGATGACACCGTTTTCCTTGTCAATCAGCACGTTCAGCACGAGTTGAATTCCGGCGCTGTGATTGGCGATATGCCTTTTGATTTCCACGGCCTGGCCGTCGCGTCCGTAATGCTTTAAAAAGGTGCCGTCCATGCCGATGCGCTCGATGACGCCTCGCGCCAGCACGTTTTTGCTCTCATGTTCAATCAGCTGGTATTTTATTGAAGAACTGCCGCAGTTGAGAACGAAAATCTTCATTCTTTCCACCATCCCTTTTCACTATTTAATTGAAGGCGTTTTTATTTGATTATAGTAATTGCCTAAATCTGTTGCTATGTATGAACCTACAAAATATCCGTCAATTCTTTTGCCGATATAACAAGCCCTGCATGAAATAACACGGGCCCGATCAGCGATCGGGCCCGTGTTCCCACTAACAGAAGCGTTGCTATTATCTACCGCAAAAGTGCGGACGCTTGTACAATTTCAGCCGCGCTTTAGAACAGGGTCAGAGCGAAGAAGGTGCCGCAGATAATGAGGCCGGACACTGCCGTCCAGATTACGCAGTAGCCCATGATGTCCCTGGCACCGAGTCCGGCAACGCCGAGCAGCGGCAGCGCCCAGAACGGTTGGATCTGGTTGGTCCAGCCGTCGCCCCAGGCAAAGGCCATAATCGTTTGCGGAATATCGGCACCTAATTTTTGTGCGGCTTCCATCATGATCGGACCTTGAATTGCCCATTGTCCGCCGCCGGAAGGAATGAAGATGTTAACAAGACCTGCCGACAGGAAGGTGAAGAGCGGGAATGTCTGGGGAGTCGAGATTGCCACGAACGCGTTCGACAGAACCTGAACCATGCCGGAGCCGATAATCATGCCGGAGATACCTGCGTAGAGCGGGAACTGCAGGATAATGCCCCGACAGGCGCCGATGGCCTGGGCTACGGCGTCAAGATAAGCATTCGGGTTTTTGTGCAGCAGAAGCCCGGCCGTCAGGAAGATCAGAACAACGAGGTTAAGGTTAAGATTGAAGCCTATTTTCGCGAAATTGAGTACCAGGTAGGAAAGAGGCAGCAGACCGAACAAAAGGTTGATGATGTAGGAATGCTCTAACTTTTCCGCCGGGGTCATGTCTTTCTTTTCTTTCGGAGCCGCCTTAGGCGCGTCTTTGTCGACATATTCGACCATGACGCCATCCGGAGCCTTCATGTGGAAATACACGAAGAAGAGGGCCGCGGCAATAGCCAAGGTCAGAAGAACGTTCCAGGAGGAATAAAGTGTTTCGGTTACGGGAATCAGAGGCACGCCGAGCTTGACCATGAAGTTGCCGGGAGTTGCGGCAACGAGAGGAATAGAGGACGACGGTCCGCGTACGATTTCGCCGCCGTAGGCTGCCGCCACAAGAAGCGGGAAGTGCAGGCCCTTGACCTTGCGGCCCATTTCCTTGGCCAGGATCGCGCCGATAACGAGTCCGAAGCCCCAGTTAAGATAGCAGGAGATCAGGGATACGAGAGCCGTTAGGCCGAGAGCCTGCTTAGGGCTTTTGGGGATGTCCGTAATCTTGTCCAGAATGTTTTTGGCAACTGAAGTCAGAGCCAGGACATAACCGGTCAAAAGAACGAGCACCATCTGCATTCCGAAAGTGAAGAGGGACGAATAGCCGTTGCCCCAGTAGTTGATCATCTGGGTGAAGGACTTACCTGTGATGACGATGCCTGCGAAGAATGTGACAAACGTTAGGAATATTGCGAGAAGAAATGCTCCAGGGAGATACTTTTGAACGACTTTTAAACAAAACCTGGTAATTGTTTCCATGAATTTCGCCTCCTGTTTGATTTAAATTAATTCTACAACCGTGCTTGTACCCAAGCCGCCGGCTATACAAAGCGTAGCCAGACCGTAGCGCACGTTTCTGCGCTTCATCTCATGCACCAAGGTTACGAGAATTCTTGCTCCGGAGCAGCCGATCGGGTGTCCGAGGGCAATTGCGCCGCCATTGACGTTGGTGATTTCCTGATTGATTCCGAGTTCCCTAATAACGCCCAGGGACTGTGCGGCAAAGGCCTCATTCAGCTCGATAAGCCCGATGTCCGCAAGCTCAAGGCCCGCTCTTTGCAAAGCCAGGCGTGTCGCAGGCACCGGTCCCATGCCCATATAGGCGGGGGATACGCCTGCAGCTGCCTGCCCGATGATCCGGGCCATTGGTTTGAGACCAAGCTCTTTTGCTTTTTCTTCCTCGGCAACCAAAAGCAAGGCGGCGCCGTCGTTACGGCCGGAAGAATTACCTGCGGTAACGGAACCATCAGGTTTGAAGGCCGGCTTCAGTTTGGCCATGTCTTCCAAAGCCGATAGCCGTGGATGCTCGTCCGTATCAAAGAAGATTGTTTGTTTTTTGCTTTTGACGGGAACGGGGATGATTTCATCCTTGAACAGGCCGCCCGTGATTGCATTTTGCGTCTTAAGCTGGCTGTTGTAGGCGAACTCGTCCTGCTCTTGCCTCGAAATTCCGTATTTTTCGGCAATGTTTTCCGCGGTCATGCCCATTGTCAGGGAGCCGTACTGGTCAATCGGCTGTGAACGGGGCTGGCTCTCGGTATTCGGGTCAAGAATCACGCCGTTGCCGACCGAGTAGCCCCTGCGCGCCTTGCGCAGATAATATTGGGCGTTGCTCATGCTTTCCACGCCGCCGGCAAGGCCGAGTCCGGTATAACCACACATGATTTCCTGTGCCACGTTATGCACTGCCTGCATGCCGGAGCCGCACTGGCGGTGAATCGTATAGGACTGTACCTCGACCGGAATGCCGGCCATCAAAGCCGCCAGTCTTGCAATGTTAGGCTGGTCAGCGCTCTGCTTCGTGTGGCCAAGAATGATTGAATCAAGTTCCTGCGGATTGAGCTTGGTCCTTTTAACCATTTCGCTGATCAGCAGCGAAGCCATAATTTCCGGCTCAATATCCTTCATGGCTCCGTTAAGCTTGCCGATAGGTGTTCTGATGCCATCGATAATTACTGCCTGCTTCATTATGCAACCTCCCAAACCTTGACGTCGTCTGCCACCTTGTACTCGGCCGAAGTCATGGCCTTTATATCGTCAAGCGTAACGTCCGAAGCGTACTCGGTCAAAATCATTTCCTTATTGATGAATTTAAAGACTGCGAACTCTGTCACCAGAATGTTGACAACTTCAAGGCCCGTAATCGGTACCGTGCAGTCCTTTACCAGCTTGT
>JAAYIB010000022.1 GCA_012744295.1 Acholeplasmataceae bacterium | reverse complement strand
GGTAAGAATAGGCCTGATAGGCTTCGGCAAGGCAGGCAAGCTCGTCGCTGATGAGTTTTTGAAGGAAGAGCTGTTCTCGCTTGAATGGGTCATCCGCCGAACGGGATCCGACCATAACGTTTATGCCAGCCGTCAGCTTGGCTATGAATTCGATCTTGGCAGGCTCGTGGCCATAGATGAAATTAACGGGGATTTTGCCGAAAACCATCCTGTCGATGCCTTGGTTGACTTCTCAAACTCAAGGGGCGCTGCCTTGTATGAGAAGCTTGTGCGGGCAGGAGTGCCCATCGTTACGGCGATTTCCAATTACGAGCCCGAACAAATAGAGGTTCTGCAGCAGTTGTCAAAGTCTTCGCCTGTTCTGTACTCGCCGAACATAACGCTCGGCATCAATGTTTTGATGGTAGCCGCGCAAATAATCCAGAAGATTGTTCCGCACGCAGACATTGAAATTGTAGAAGAACACTTCAAGGCCAAGGAAGAAATATCGGGTACGGCGAAAAAGATTGCGGGTGCCCTTGACCTGACTCCTGAAAAACACATCAACTCGATTCGCGTCGGCGGCATTGTCGGAAGGCACGAGATTATCTTCGGCTTGCCTAACCAGACAATCAGGCTCTCGCATGAAAGCATCAGCCGTGCGGCCTTCGGGCAGGGCGCGATTTTTGCCGTCAAGTCTATTCTCGGTCAGCCTGCCGGTATGTATTCCATGGAGAACATCGTCGCGGAAATGTTCAGAAATAACATTCCTGTTTACTAAAAGCGCAAAGCAAATATTATTTTAAGAAAATTGTTGACAGAAGAAAACACCGATGGTAGACTTATATCAATTTAATAGTACCTGATAAACCGTTGAGGTGGAGATAACGCCGAAAAGTGCGCTTACAGAGAGTCCGGGCAGCTGAAATCCGGATAGAAATGCAGTTCGACAAATGGACCACCGAGGGTGCGGTCAAATCGACGAAAGTCGAGAGTATTCCGCAACGCACCATCTGCGTTATTGATGAGGAATGTGATGGCATTCTGCGTAAGAGTATGGGGAACTTTCTCCATAAAACAAGGTGGTACCGCAGGTTTTTGACGCCTGTCCTTGAATGAGGACAGGCGTTTTTTGTTTGAAAAACGCTTGTTTTTCCGACGGCTGCGCGGTTCAAATTGCTTAATGCACAATGCATTCATGCGTTTGAATCGTGCAGCCGTTTATTTTTTCGCGAAGTGGGAGATGATTGCCTTGTTAAGTCTGACCTTGGAGCAGGTAAGGGAATACGAAAAAGAATATTCCGCGGTGCCGGTTTATGCGGAGGTTTTCGCCGATATGACGACGCCCATCGCATTCTTAAGTAAAGTGAGGGCGTGCAGCAATAATTACTTTTTGCTGGAGAGCGTCGAAGGCGGCGAGAAGTGGGGACGCTATTCCTTCATCGGCTTTGACCCCTGTCTGCGCATTATGGCAAGGAACAATCGCATGGAGGTTAAAAGCACCGCCGAGGTAGGATTTGCCTGCGACGAGCCCCTTAACTGCCTCCGCGAGGTGCTTGCCGAGTACAGGGTGCCGCGCCTTCCCGGCCTGCCCCCCTTCACGGGCGGCTTCGTTGGATATTTTGCTTATGAATTCTTCAAGTACTGCGAAAGAGGCTTTCGTTTCTCAGAGGATAAGAACTCCGAGTTTCCGGATTTTGACCTTATGCTGTTTGACAAGGTTATTGCCTTTGACCACCTGAAGCAAAAAATCCTTATCATCGCAAATGTGAAAACGGACAGCGTCGCCGTCAACTATTGCAAGGCGGCAAGGGAGATCGGCCATGTCAGGCAGCTGCTGCAAAACACTGCCGTCAGCGCAGATTCTGCGCCCGCGCGTCTTGGCAGCTTGATTCCCAACATGAGCAAGCAGGAATACATCGCATGCGTTCAAAAGGGTAAGGCGCACATAAGGGAGGGCGACGTCTTCCAGGTGGTGCTCAGCCAACAGTTTACAGCGGATTATGACAGCGACCTTTTCAATGCTTACAGGGTGCTGCGCACGACAAATCCTTCCCAGTACATGGTCCTGCTGAAGAATGAAGAAATAGAGATTGCGGGCAGTTCTCCGGAAACGCTGGTGAAGGTCAACGGCAGGGAGATTACGACGATGCCGATTGCCGGAACGAGGCGCCGGGGAGCTACCGAAACCGAAGACTTGCTGCTGGAGGAAGAGCTCCTGGCCGATGAAAAGGAAACGGCCGAGCACAACATGCTGGTTGACCTCGCAAGAAACGACGTCGGACGGGTCAGCAGCTTCGGTTCGGTTGAGGTGCTCGATTATAAGAAAATCAGCCGTTTCTCACACGTAATGCATATCACGACGCGAGTCACGGGAGAAAGACGGCAAGAACTGGATAACCTGGACGTCCTTTGCTCCATCTTCCCGGCCGGCACGCTTTCGGGAGCGCCGAAAATCAGGGCCTGCGAAATCATCGACGAGCTTGAGCCTTCGGCACGCGGCCTATATGGCGGCGGCATGGGTTACATCGACTTTTCCGGCAACCTTGACGTCTGCATCACCATCAGGACCATTGTCAAAAGGGCAGGCAAGGTCTATGTGCAGGCCGGAGCCGGCATTGTAGCGGACTCCGTGCCGGAAAGCGAGTATCAGGAATGTCACAATAAGGCAGGAGCCTTGTTTGCGGCACTTAAGGAAACCACAGGATGAGGAGGCAGGAAGCAATGGTTCTGATCATAGACAATTACGACAGTTTTACTTTCAACCTTTACCAGCTTGTCGGCAGCAGCGGCGCGGAAGTCCTCGTGAGACGCAACGACAGGATAACGGTGGAAGAAATCAAAGCGCTCCGGCCGTCCCACATCATACTGTCGCCGGGTCCCGGCCACCCGAAGGATGCGGGGATTTGCGAAGAGATATTAAGGGTTTTAAAAGGCAGTCTCCCGATTATGGGCGTCTGCCTGGGACATCAGGCCATCGGTGAAGTCTTCGGCGGCGTGGTCGCGCCGGCTCCAAAGATAGTGCACGGAAAACAAAGCAGAATGCGGCTGAAGCAAAAATGCAAGTTGTTCGAGGGACTTGAAGACGGCTTTCCGGCAGCAAGATACCACTCGCTGCTTGTAGAAAAAGAAGGACTTCCACGGGAACTGGAGATTGCCGCAGAGACTGAGGACGGCCTTGTGATGGCACTCAAGCACAGAGATTACGAAGTTTACGGCGTGCAGTTCCATCCGGAATCACTGATGACGCCGGACGGCAGGCAAATATTGCAAAATTTCTTAAAGATAGGGGTTGAACAATAATGATTGCGCAAGCTATCAGCAAATTATCGGCCGGACACGATCTGAGCCTGGAGCAAACCGCGGGAGCAATGAGACAAATTATGGACGGCGAGGCAACCAACGCACAGATTGCGGCCTTCTTGACCGCGATGCACATCAAGGGCGAAACAATCGACGAAATAACGGCCTGCGCGATGGTGCTGCGCGAAAAATGCACGAAAATAGTTCCCGACGAAGAGGCGCTCGACATAGTGGGTACGGGAGGCGACAGGGCGAACACCTTCAATATTTCAACGACAAGCTCAGTGGTAATAGCCGCGGCCGGCATACCGATCGCCAAGCACGGCAACAGGTCAATGTCCAGCAAATGCGGGGCCGCCGATGTTTTGGAGGCGCTCGGCGTCAATATCGGCCTGGAACCTGAAAAAAGCAGGGAAGTGCTGAACAAGGCGGGCATCTGCTTCTTGTTTGCGCAGAAGTACCACTCCTCGATGCGCTTTGCCGGCGCTGTCCGTAAGGAAATAGGCATTCCGACGGTTTTCAATTACATCGGCCCATTATCGAATCCCGCGCTTGCCACGATGCAGCTGATGGGCGTGTACGACGCGAAGCTGGTGGAACCGCTGGCAATGGTGCTGACCAAGCTCGGTTTAAAAAGAGGAATGGTCGTGTACGGCAACGGCATCGACGAGGCAACCTTGACCGGACCGACGACAATTTGCGAATTTAATAACGGTGAATTGAAGTCATATACGATAACGCCTGAAGAAGTCGGCCTTGCACGCTGCGAACTGCATGAGCTTGTGGGCGGTGCGGCTGAGGAAAACGCCGAAATCACGAGGAACATTCTCTCCGGCAAGGAGAGGGGGCCCAAGCGGGACGCAGTCCTTCTGAACGCAGGGCTTTCGCTGTACATCGGGGGCAAGGTTCCCGGAATAACGGAAGGGGTAAGGATGGCGGCACAACTGATTGACAGCGGCAAGGCAAAAGCCAAGTTGGAGCAGTTTGTTGCCCTCTCCAACCAGTGAGCGGGGTGGCGGCATGATACTTTACAAATTGGCAGACGCCGCAAGGAAACGCGTCGAACTGCTTGAAAGCCAGAAACCTTTGGCGGCAGTCGCGAGGGAAGCAAGGGCACTGCCCGGGGAAGCCTTTGTTTTTGAGAAAGCATTGAAACAGAAGGACATCGCTATAATTGCCGAGGTTAAAAAAGCCTCTCCTTCCAAGGGCTTGCTGGTCAATGATTTCGACCACCTGTCTCTCGCCAGGCAGTATGAACAGGCGGGCGCCTCGGCCATTTCGGTGCTGACCGAGCCGACTGCTTTCCTGGGCTGCGACCGCTATCTGCAGGAGATTCGCCGGACGGTCGATATACCCTTGCTGCGCAAAGACTTCACAGTAAGCGAGTACCAGCTTTATGAATCTAAAATTCTCGGAGCCGACGCCGTGCTTCTGATTTCTTCGCTGCTTACGACGGAAACCGTCAGAAAATATCTTGCAGTCTGCGACGAACTGGGACTATCCGCCCTTGTCGAAGCGCATGATGCAGCTGAGGTGGCAAGCGCCTTGAAGGCAGGCGCCAGAATCATCGGTGTCAACAACCGCAATCTCAAGGATTTTTCCGTGGACTTGCAAAACAGCGTCAACCTGCGCAAGCTTGTCCCCGAAAATATCCTGTTTGTTTCCGAAAGCGGCATCAGGACGCCCAAAGACATTGAAGTTTTGCGCGCTAACGGTACAGACGCCGTTTTAATCGGCGAAACACTGGTGCGCAGCGGCAATGCGGCGGGAGAAATCAGGAAACTGCTCGGAGGGAAGGCACTATGACTAAAATAAAAATCTGCGGACTGACAAGAAGCGAGGACATAGCAGCCGTCAACCGCCTGATGCCCGATTATATCGGTTTTGTTTTCGCCAAAAGCAGAAGACAGGTAACGCCGGCAGAGGCCAAGGAACTTCGGAAGCAATTGAAAAGGGAAATACAGGCAGTCGGCATATTCGTGAACGAAAACCCCGAAACTGTTGCCGCAGTCACATCGTGCGGCGCCATTGACCTGATTCAGCTTCATGGCGACGAGAATGCCGGCTATTGCCGCAAGCTTCGCACGCTGACAAGCCTGCCGATAATCAAGGCGATCAGGATAAAGGATGAAGCAGATCTTACCGGCATCAGCGCTTTTGACTGCGACTACTATCTGTTCGATACCTTGGAGGACGATCATTACGGCGGTACGGGTAAGGCTTTTCGCCATGAATGTCTGTTGGCGGCGAACATGGAAAAACCTTTCTTTCTGGCAGGCGGCCTGAATCCGGACAATGTGGCTGCTGCCGCTGCCTTGGTAAGGCCGTTTGGCGTCGACACCTCAAGCGGGGTTGAAACATCGGGCATCAAAGATGCCAAAAAAATCGAGGAATTTATCAGACAGGGGAGGAAAACGGGAGATGAGTAAGGGCAGATATGGTATCCACGGAGGGCAGTACTTGCCGGAAACTTTGATGAACGCCGTTATAGAGCTCGAACAGGCTTATGAACAATACAAAAAGGATCCTTCCTTTTTGTCGGAGCTGCAGGCACTTTACGTTGAGTACGCGAACCGGCCTTCCCTGCTTTATTATGCGGAGAAGATGACCGAAGACCTGGGCGGTGCGAAGATTTATCTGAAACGCGAGGACTTGAACCATACGGGCTCGCATAAGATCAACAACGTTTTGGGTCAGGTTCTGCTCGCGAAAAAAATGGGCAAGAAACGCGTGATTGCGGAAACTGGTGCGGGGCAGCACGGAGTAGCGACGGCAACGGTAGCCGCGCTGATGGGTATGGAGTGCGTGGTTTACATGGGCGAGGAGGATACCGAGCGCCAGGCGCTCAATGTGTTTAGAATGGAGCTTTTGGGTGCGAAGGTTGTTCCTGTTAAAACCGGCACAAAGACTTTGAAGGATGCTGTGAACGAAGCGATGAGGGTCTGGACGTCGCGTGCGGACGATACTTTTTATGTCTTAGGCTCAGTAATGGGTCCCCATCCCTATCCCGAAATGGTCAGGGATTTTCAAAGCTTGATCGGCAGGGAAGTGAAAAGCCAGATAATGGTATCTGAAGGAAGGCTGCCCGACGTCGTGATGGCCTGCGTAGGCGGCGGCAGCAATGCCATGGGGGTTTTTTACGACTTTATCCCGGATAAGGAAGTACGCCTGATCGGCGTCGAGGCAGCCGGCAGAGGGGTTGACACCAGGGAAACGGCGGCCACCATTTCCCGTGGGAGCCTCGGTATCTTTCATGGCATGAAATCGTACTTCCTGCAGGACAAATATGGTCAGATCGCCCCCGTGTACTCGATCTCCGCAGGCCTTGACTACCCGGGAATAGGGCCGGAGCATGCCTTCCTGCATGACAGCGGACGCGCCGAATATGTGCCGGCCACCGATGAAGAGGCAGTAGCCGCCTTCAGCTATCTTTCCAAGACCGAAGGCATCATTCCGGCGATTGAAAGTGCCCACGCCCTGGCCTACGCCATGAAGCTGGCGCCGACGATGGGGAAAAACAGGATTATCGTCGTCAACCTTTCAGGGCGGGGCGACAAGGACGTGGCGGCAATTGCCAGATATATGGGGGTGAATCTGCATGAGTAAGATAGCCAAGGCTTTTCGTGATAACAAGAAGGCATTCATTCCCTTTATAACGGCCGGCGACCCGTCGCTCGCAAAAACCAGGGAGCTGATTCTGACTCTCGAGAAAGCGGGGGCAGCAGTTGTCGAGATAGGGATACCGTTTTCCGATCCCGTGGCCGAAGGCGAAGTAATCCAGCGTGCGAACAGCCGCGCCTTGGCCGCAGGCTGCACGACGGACAAGATTTTTGACATGCTTCTTGAGCTGAGACAAGTCTCACAGGTGCCGATAGCCTTTCTTACCTACGTCAATCCCATCTTTACTTACGGGTGTGACAGATTTTTCGAAAAATGCCGGGAAACAGGCGTTGACGGGGTTATTGTTCCCGATGTGCCCTTTGAGGAAAAAGGAGAGCTAAGCCCGTATTGCCTGAAGTACGGAGTCGATTTGATTTCTCTCATTGCGCCGACCTCGGACAGTCGCATTCAAATGATAGCAAGGGAGGCGGAAGGGTACATTTATCTCGTGTCCTCCCTCGGCGTAACCGGCGTCAGAAGCAGCATCACGACCGACCTTGCGGCCATTGTCCGGCAAATCAGGGAGGTCAGCGACAAACCGATAGCGGTCGGCTTCGGGATTTCGACCCCAGAACAGGCGCAGGCAATGGCTGCCATCAGTGACGGCGCGATTGTCGGCAGCGCTCTCGTAAAAATCATCGAGGAATCAGGCGAAGCTTGCGCAGCGGCGGCGTATGACTATGCCAGCCTGTTGGCCGAGGCGGTGAAACAGGAAAAATGAAAGCAAAGAGGGCCCGGTACGATTTAAGTGCCGGGCCCTCTTTGCTTTTAAGTCAGTAATTCAAAATGACTGCGCGTGTACGAAAGCAAGCCTTCCTTCCGCAGCTTGCCTAATTCGTTGGACATGGCGCTTCTGTCCACGGCCAGATAGTCGGCAAGTTCCTGCCGGTTGAGAGGGATGTCGAAGGAAGGGCCGCCGTGCGTCAGAGCCTGGGCGGAAAGGTAGGACAGGAGCTTGTCCCTGGTGGAGCGCTTCATCAGATGTTCAATCTTTTGCGTCAGCATCACGTTTTTCGCTGCCAAAATAACCAGCATGTTGTGCGCAAGCTTGCTTTGCGAGGGAAACAGCAAGGAAGGCGCGTCGAGTGTTTTGCGGTAATCCACGAACAGGACGCGCGACCTTTCAGTAGCAAGAGCGCCGACCGGAAGCAGCTCCGTTCGTGCGCAGGTAAAGGCCTCACCGAAGATGTCGCCCGCACCGAGCTTGGTCAGGATGGAGCGGTTGCCCCAGAAATCTTCCTTGAAAATGACAACTCCGCCCGTGAGGATAATGCCGATGCTTGGCTTTGTCGTTTCCGGCTCGAAAATAAAGACGTTTTTGTCGAAGAAAGCCTCCCTGGCGGCAAGGCAAGACAAAGCGCTTTCGATTTCTCCCAGACTCATATTGCGAAAAAGCGGGTTGAGCTCCAAAAACTGCAAAATATTTTTCATATATAACTTCCTTTGCAAAATTTGTTGTAAAAACAACATACTTGTTGGCAGAAGTATATTAAAATTACGGTGTAAAGTCAAGAAAAGCCATATATGAAATAACATAGAAAAAGGATGGGAAGAATAATGTTAAGAAAAATAATCAGGATTGACGAAGAAAAATGCAACGGCTGCGGCATCTGCGTCGACGCCTGTCACGAGGGCGCGCTGGCCCTTATTGACAACAAGGCGAAGCTGACGCGTGACGATTACTGTGACGGGCTTGGCGACTGCCTGCCGACATGCCCGACCGGAGCAATAAGCTTCGAGGTCAGAGAGGCTGCCGCCTACGACGACGCGGCGGTCAAAGCCAACATGGCGAAAAAAGCAGCGGCTGTAAGCGGCTGCCCCGGCTGCCAGGTGCATAGCATCGAAAAGGTGGAAAAGCAGGAAATCAATGATGCTCCGTTGAATATATCCCAAAGTGAATTGCGGCAATGGCCGGTGCAAATCAAACTGGTGCCGGTGAACGCCCCCTATTTCAAAAATGCCCGTCTTTTGATTGCAGCCGACTGTACGGCCTATGCATATGCGGATTTTCACCGTCGCTTCATCCGCAATCATGTGACGCTGATCGGCTGTCCGAAGCTTGACATGACCGACTACAGTGAAAAGCTTGCCGAAATACTGAAGCATAACGACATCAGGAGCGTAACGGTAACGAGAATGGTAGTTCCCTGTTGCGGCGGCATCGAGCTGGCCGTGAAGAAAGCGCTG
The DNA here is from genome assembly GCA_012744295.1 of Acholeplasmataceae bacterium. Lineage (GTDB taxonomy): Bacteria > Bacillota > Negativicutes > Acidaminococcales > Acidaminococcaceae > JAAYIB01. The sequence continues at coordinate 5,861 of JAAYIB010000022.1, read as the reverse complement.
CAGGAAAGCGGCAAGATGATTCCCTGGCAGATAGTTACCATCTCCGCCGGCGGCGATATTCTGGAAGACTGACAGTACCGAAAGGTAGGCTCATTACGCCTATAAAATAAATGGAAACAGAGGAGAGATGCGACAATGAAGGACATGTTTTGTTTTCAATGTGAGCAGACCGCAGGCAGTGTAGGCTGCATGGGAAAGGCCGGAGTTTGCGGGAAGCAGGCCAGCACGGCGAACCTGCAGGATGAACTGACCGGAGCAATGATTGGTCTTGCACAGACTGCTGAAACCGGCAAACCGACCGATGAGACGACCAAGGTTATCCTTGAGGGACTATTTACCACGATTACGAATGTTAATTTTGACGACGAAGTTGTGAAGCAGAGAATTGCTGCCGTTCATCAGGTCAAAGCTCAGCTCGGCGCAAAGGAAGTACATCCGGATTTCACGATGTGGGATTTGTGGGACGCCAACGAAGATATCCGCTCGCTTAAATCTCTGATCCTGCTCGGACTGCGCGGCATGGCGGCCTATGCTTATCATGCCTGGGTGCTTGGTTACAAGGACGAAGAGGTAAACGCCTTCTTCTACACCGCACTGGCGGCACTCGCGAACAAGGACAAAGCGGAAGACCTGCTGCCGCTGGTTCTCGAAACCGGCCGCGTCAACTTCAAATGCATGGAACTGCTTGACAAGGCGAATACCGAATCCTATGGCACGCCCGTACCAACAACCGTTCCCTTAATGATCGAAAAGGGACCGTTCATCGTTGTCACCGGCCATGACCTGAAAGATTTGCACCTGCTTTTGGAGCAAACCAAGGACAAGGGCATCAACATCTACACGCACGGCGAAATGCTTCCCTGCCACGCTTATCCCAAACTGAAGGCTTATCCGCATCTGAAGGGCAACTTCGGTACCGCCTGGCAGAATCAGCAGAAAGAATTTGCCAACATGCCGGGCCCCGTGCTCTTTACCACGAACTGCATCATGCCTGTCAAAGACAGCTACCGGGACAGGGTTTTCACCACGGAAGTTGTTGCATACCCGGGCATGGTTCACATCGACGAAAAGAAAGACTTCTCCCCCGTAATCGCCAAAGCCCTGGAGCTGGGCGGCTATCCCGAAGACCATCAGATGACCGGTATCAACGGCGGCACGCAAGTGACCACGGGCTTCGGCCATGGCACCGTAATGTCAGTGGCGGGAACAGTAATTGACGCCGTCAAAGCCGGCGCCATCAAACACTTCTTCCTCGTGGGCGGCTGTGACGGCGCAAAGCCGGGACGCAACTACTATACAGACTTCGTCAAACAAACTCCTGCCGACACCGTAATCCTGACGCTGGCCTGCGGCAAGTACCGCTTTAACGACCTGGACCTCGGCACGATCGGCGGACTCCCGCGCATCATGGACATGGGACAATGCAACGACGCTTACAGCGCCATCCGCGTGGCGGTTGCCCTTTCCGAAGCATTCGGCTGCACCGTCAACGAACTGCCGTTAACGCTTGTTCTTTCCTGGTACGAGCAAAAAGCCGTCTGCATCCTGCTGACGCTTCTGCACCTCGGCATCAAAAACATCTACCTCGGACCAACGCTGCCGGCCTTTGTTTCGCCCAGCATCCTGAACTTCCTGGTAGAGAACTACAATATTACCCCGATCAGCACTCCCGAAGCAGATCTCAAAAAGATTTTAGGCTAACGGTTACTAATTAATGTTTTAAAAGAAGCAGGCCACTGATTATCATAACTGATTAGTCAGTGGCCTGAGTTTTATTTGTTGCCAAATATTTCGAACGGAGCATTATTACAAAGAAAGCTGCCGGATAGGGAGAAGCTTTTACACCGGCAGAGGAAATTTCAGGTAGCATACCCCGATTTTTGAAGACAGTCCTCAAACAAACATGACAGTAAGCTATAAGGACAAATGCCTTTTGGTGACGGATGGTTATTGCGCAATAAAAGTTACAGTTACTATTCGCACATAAACAATGTCAGAAAATCACAAAAATGTCACAATCTTTCGAGAAATGCTATTGCATTTGTAATGGTTTTCGCTTATAATCAAATCATAAAGAGGCTATACATGAATAAGTTGTGGGCTCGGAAATCGAACCGAGAGGTAAGAGGGAAGATTGCCCGCACTTACATGTAAAAAGGGCCGCAAGGCCCTTATAAATTGGACGACAACACCTATCGAGAGCCTGTCAAGATGTGGTCTCCGGATACTTCGTAAAACGGTCGAGAGATTGGTGAGAGGTAAATAGTAGTCCGCAGTTGCTTGGCAAAACCTAACGGTAAATTTTTCAGTGATTTGTAAAACTTAAGTGCTTCGAAACGGTCAAAGATCGATTTGGTGGACAAAAGTCAAAAGTCATATGAAAATTAACGGAAAGAGGCTCAAAGATTAGTAAATTCTCTATGTATTCGAAGTAATTTTTTGAATTACCAAGAGTAAAGAGAGAGTCCGCAATCTAAGGCAGATGCAATCGCAGAGGGTGTCGGTGATGTGACCACGCTATAAATACGTGAAGTGGTCGAAAGACTGTAAAGGTTGTAAGGATCGCACGGATGTGGTCATATCGAAAGAGGGCAGAATCGTAAAAGATTCTGCCCTCGCTTTGTTTTTACGAGCTGCATCTTATCATGGTGTGCCTTTGATGGGGCAATATTATCACATATTAAATTGTTAAGTGCATTTAACTGGGGTATAATAAAAATAACTATGATTAATAGAGGTATTGCTTATGAAAGAATTAGAGGTTGTTGCTGGCATTGTTATTTGTAATGATGAAATTTTGTGTATGCAAAGAGCAAAGGCAAAATACGATTACGTTTCATATAAATACGAATTTCCCGGCGGCAAGATAGAACCGGGCGAGTCGCCAACAGAGGCCCTTCGTCGTGAACTGATAGAAGAACTGGAAATGGAAGTAGTTGTCAGCGAAAACAACTTTTTTATGAATATTAAACATACGTATCCAGACTTTAGAATTAATCTGTATAGTTATATTTGTAAAGTTAAGAGTAAAGAATTCAAACTCAAAGAACACTATTCATATATTTGGTTGAAAAAAACTGAAATAGACAAACTGGACTGGCTGCCGGCAGACGGGCCGATTGTAAAAAAGCTAAAAGAACTAAAAGAACTTGAAGTTAGGGGGCTTTAGCATGCTTAAAAATGGTATATACGAGCAAGTAATAAATAACAGAATTAAAACTGAACTGCTTGAAGCTAAAGCTAATGATAAATATATTGAGCAGGCAGATATTGATGAGGAAGAAGCTCCTAAAATTCTTGCACAATATATTTCAAGTATTATAGAAAATAAACTTGATAATATTAAAGACCGCAATGGAAAAATAAGAAAGCAAATCGAACTGAGTAATAAAATTATTGACACATTGTCAAGAATTTCAGATGATGATTGTAATGGATTGGGTGTTGATGAGGACGCAAAACAATTACTGGCAGTTTTAGAAAAAAAGAACAATATTTTAGCTTTTGGAAACAATGGCAAAACTACTAGACCAGAAACATCCCTTGCACAGAGTTCTCTTTTTACTGGTGCTAAACATGAACCCAGTTTGTATAGTGAATTTAAAAAAGAAATATTATCTTGTAACAGAATTGACATGTTAGTTTCATTCATTAAATGGAGTGGACTACGATTAATTATTGAGGAACTGAAAGAATTCACGCAAAACGGTGGAAAATTACGAGTAATTACAACATCTTATATGGGCGCTACTGACATAAAAGCTATTGAAGAGTTAAGAGTATTACCAAATACAAAAATTAAAGTATCCTATGATACAAAAACGACAAGATTACACGCAAAAACATACGTCTTTTATCGTGGAACTGGTTTCACTACAGCCTATATTGGCTCTTCTAATCTTTCTAACGCAGCAGTTTCAAATGGGCTTGAATGGAATGTAAAAGTTACCGAACAAGATTTACCGGAAACAATAAAAAAGATATCTGCTACTTTTGAAAATTATTGGAATAATGGAGCCTTCAAGCTTTATTCATTCGAACAAAGACTTGATTTGGAAAATGCTTTGAACAGTGAAAAAAGTAGAGGTGCTTTTGACAACAGGTTATATTCTTTTGACATCAAACCATATAACTACCAACAAGAGATTTTAGATAAATTAGAAGCTGAGCGTATTGTCAGAGGATATAGTAGGAACTTGTTGGTGGCAGCTACAGGTACAGGTAAGACTGTTATCGCTGCCTTTGATTACAAACGGTTTTGTAAAAATAACCAAGGAAAAACGTCTCGCCTGTTATTTGTTGCGCATAGAGAAGAAATCTTAAAACAAAGCATTGAGTGCTTTAGAGGTATTTTAAAAAATCGCAATTTTGGTGATTTATTTGTAGGGAATTACAAGCCGAAAAGCATTGATCACTTATTTGTTTCTGTTCAAACCTTAAATTCGCAAGATCTTGTTAATAGAACCGAAAAAGATTTTTTTGATTATATTATTATTGATGAATTCCACCGTGCGGCTGCACAGACATATCAAGAATTGCTGAAATATTATGAACCTAAAATATTACTTGGTTTAACAGCTACACCGGAACGCATGGATGGGAAAGATATTTTTAAATACTTTAGTAATCGAATAGCAGCCGAGATAAGACTACCTGAAGCAATTGAACGTGATTTTTTATGCCCATTTCAATACTTCGGAGTTTCAGACATGGTTGATTTGAGTAAAATAAGATGGACTAGTGGAGGCTATGACAGGCGACAATTATCAAATATTTACACGATGACAGAATATGCAGGCGAAAATAGAGCAGGACTTGTAATTAATTCGCTTGAAAAATATGTGACTGATATAAAAGATGTTAAAGGATTAGGGTTTTGTGTTACGATTGAACATGCAAAATTTATGGCAGATTTTTTTTGCAAAAATGGTATACCTTCAATATGTTTAACCGGTTTATCAGAAGATAATGAGAGGAACAATGCACAACAAAAACTAGTTTACGGTGATATTAAATTCATCTTTGTTGTTGACTTGTATAATGAAGGCGTAGATATCCCGGAAGTTAATACGGTATTATTTTTAAGACCAACGGAAAGTCTCACTGTATTTTTGCAACAATTAGGTCGGGGGCTAAGAAAATCAGAGGGTAAGGAGTGCCTTACCGTTTTAGATTTTATTGGGCAAGCCAATAAACGCTATAACTTTGCTGATAAGTTTGCAGCCTTGTTGACTAACAATAGAAAAGGCATGCAACGAGAAATAAACGATGGTTTTGTTTCAGTACCTAAAGGATGTTTTATTCAGCTTGAACGCAAGGCGAAAGAATACGTATTAGATAACATAAAGAGGTCAATAGACAATAAATATGGTGTAATAACAAGGATTGCAAATTTCAAAGAAGACAGCGGCCAAGAATTGAGTTTTAAAAATTTTTTGGAATACTATCATATTACCGCTAAAGAAATTTATGCTAAGGGAACATTTTCAAGGTTAGCTGTTTCAGCAGGAGTAATACCTGCATTTTCGGAACCAATTGAAGATACTATGGAAAAAGCATTCAAACGTATCTGTGCTATTGATTCTCGTAGATGGATTGAGTTTTTACTTGATTTATTTTTGAACACAGATAAAATTGATTTTACTAAGCTATCTAGTAAGCAAGTGAAGATGCTCCAAATGATTCAATTTACTGTATGGCAAAAAAGTTATAAAGAATGTGGTTTCAAGTTTTTGACTGACGGTATACTGGAAATTAAGAAAAATCCAGTTATGTGTGCAGAGCTGGTTGAATTGCTAAAATATAATTACGAGAAAATTGACTTTATCGATGAAGAAGTCAACCTGGGATTTGATTGTCCT
>JAAYIB010000201.1 GCA_012744295.1 Acholeplasmataceae bacterium | reverse complement strand
TGCTCGTTGCTCTTTCTACATCAGGCAATAGCCCAAACGTAATCGCTGCAGTTGAAGAAGCAAAAGCCAAGGGCATCAAAACAATTGGCATGACGGCTGCGGGCGGCGGCAAAATGGCCGAAATTTGTGATGTCTGCCTGGCCATACCGGATAAGGTTACCGCTCGCGCCCAGGAAATGCACAGCCTGATCGGCCATATATTATGCGAAATCGTGGAGGACTGACATCTTGCCTGACAGAGAATGCACAAGCTTTCTTATTGAAAAAATCCAAAAATTGAAAATAGCCGTCATCGGCGACGTGATGCTCGACCGGTATCTTTACGGCGAGGTAAAACGCATTTCGCCGGAAGCGCCCGTACCCGTCAACCGCGTGACAAGGATAGAGTCCGTGCTTGGCGGAGCGGCCAATGTCGCGGCCAATCTCGCACATCTTGGCTGTAGGACTTTTGTCGGCGGCGTAACGGGTGACGATGACAACCGTTTATTGCTGGAAGGCATGTTTGCCGAGGCCGGCATCGACGACAGCGGACTCATCAAGTCATCAACGCGGGCCACGGTAACCAAAATGCGCATTGTCGGAGCAACGCAGCAAATGCTGCGGCTTGACTTTGAAGAACCGGGAGACTTGACCGCGGGAGAAAACAGCGACCTGACTGCCTGGCTGGACAGCCTTTTTGACAAGGGCATTGACGGGATAGTGATCTCGGATTATGCCAAAGGCGTCTGTTCGGACGACTTTTGCCGCAAGGCCATTCGCACCGCCAATGCTTACGGCGTGCCCGTACTGATTGACCCCAAGGGCACGGACTGGGAAAAGTATCGCGGCGCGGACTTCATCACCCCGAATCTGAAAGAAATCTGTGAAGCCGCGGGCAGTAAAGTCCCTAACGAGGACGGGCCCGTGTATGAGCTCGCCGACAAGGCCCGCGAGCGTTATGGCATTAAAAACGTCGTTGTCACGCGTTCGGAAAAGGGCATAACTCTTGCCGGAGCCGCGGGACTCGAATTGCACTGTCCCGCAACGGCGCAGGAGGTTTTTGATGTTTCGGGGGCAGGCGACACCGTCGCGGCAACTCTTCTGGCAGGCGTTGCGGGAGGGCTTGCCCTTAATAGTGCCCTTACCCTTGCCAATCGCGCGGCCGGCATAGTTGTTTCGAAAGTCGGCACTTATCCGATCCGCCGCCAGGAATTGCTGGCGGGAATCATGAAGGAGGAACGCCGGCAGGGCTTAAGCCACCGGCTGCTCGAACGCGCCGAAGCCGAGTCGCTTGTGAGAGCCTGGCGGCTTAACGGCGATAAAATCGTGTTTACGAACGGTTGCTTTGACTTGCTGCATGTCGGGCACGTCACATATTTGGAAAAGGCATCAAGGCTGGGCGACCGTTTGCTCCTTGGCCTTAACTCCGACGCATCGGTAAGACGGCTGAAAGGCCGCACGCGCCCCCTTGTAGGGCAGGAGGACCGGGCAAGAGTGCTTGCGGCTCTTTCCTGCGTTGACGCCGTGGTTCTGTTTGATGAAGACACGCCGGCTGACCTCGTCAGGGCAATCAGGCCGGATGTGCTGGTCAAAGGCGGCGATTACAGAAAAGAAGAGGTTGTCGGCAGGGAAGATGCCGGCAGCGTGGCAATTATTGATTTTGAAGAAGGTTATTCTACGACGGGCATCGTGGAACGCATAGCAAGGCTCGTCAAGGAGGGGAAAATATGATCATCGTCACAGGCGGCGCCGGCTTTATCGGCAGCAATATAGTAAAAGGCTTGAATGATCGGGGACGCGACGATATTCTCATTGTTGACGACCTGACCGAAATGGTGAAGTTTAAAAACATCCGGGGACTCAAAGCCTTGGATTATATGGATAAAGATGATTTTGCTGCTGCTCTGTCAGCCGGCAAGTTCGATCATGAAAAAATTGATGTAATATTCCATGAGGGCGCCTGCTCGGATACTATGGAATACAACGGCAAGTACATGATGGAGAATAACTTCGAGTATACCAAGAATCTGATGCATTTTGCCTTAAAGAAGAAGATCCAGTTGATTTATGCTTCTTCCGCGTCCGTATACGGCAGCGGGAAGGCCGGATTCGGCGAAAAGCCTGAGTGCGAGGAAACCTTGAATGTCTATGCTTTTTCCAAGCTCTTTTTTGATAACTATGCACGCCGCTATTTTGATGCAGCAGAAAGCCAATTGGTAGGCCTTCGCTACTTCAATGTTTACGGACCGCAGGAAAACCACAAGGGCAAAATGGCCTCGATGGTCCTGCAGATGTTCAATCAGTGGAAAGCCGAAGGCAAGGTCAAGCTGTTCGAAGGTTTCGACGGTTACGGCAACGGCGGGCAGACCCGCGATTTTATCTATGTTAAAGACGTAGTGAAGGTCAATTTCTTCTTCTGGGATCATCCGGAACTGAAAGGCATATACAACTGCGGCACCGGCCATGCCCATACCTTTAACACCCTGGCTAAAGGCGTGCTGAAATATTTCGGCAGCGGGAAGCTCGAATACGTGCCATTCCCGGAAGTATTGAAAGACAAGTACCAAAGCTTTACAGAAGCAGACAGCTCTAAATTGTTAGCAGCCGGTTACGACGGTGGCTTTACCGATATCGAGACCGCCGTTGCCGAATACTGCGAGCTCCTGGACAAGAACGAAGGCTACCTCAGGATAGAACGTTAGTAGACACCGGGGACGTTCCTTTTTTGTCAACTTTTTTTGTCAAAGCAAGCAAATTTCGGGGGCGAGGCTGTAATGACCGATTTAACTTCAGAAGCTTTACCGCTTGATGCAAAGAAGGCGGTGTTTTTCGACCGTGACGGCGTTTTGAACAAGGACAAGGATTACCTTTACAGGATTGAGGAACTCGAATGGATCGAAGGTGCCAGGGAAGCAGTGGCTTATCTGACACATCTTGGCTATTGTATCTTCGTTGTGACCAATCAAAGCGGCATTGCCCGAGGCTATTACAAAGAGGAGGACATGCAACGCCTGCACGAGCATATGGCTCGGGAAATCGCCGCGGCAGGGGGCGAAATAACCAGGTTTTATTATTGTCCGCATCTTATCGGCGCAAAAATCAAGCGGTATGATGTTGACTGCGATTGCAGAAAGCCAAAACCGGGTTTGCTATATCAAGCCATGGCGGAATACGCTATCGATAAAGACAATTCTTTCCTGATTGGCGACAAGCAAAGAGACATAGCAGCGGCGGAAGCCGCAGGCATTAAAGGCTACCTTTATGTAAAGGGCAGTCTGCTTACCTGCGTGAAGGCAATTGTAAATACAAGCGACGGCGCGGGAAAAATGTCGGCGCATAAAGGTTTGGAGCAGGTATAAATGGTTTATGAAAATATATTGGTAATCAAAATGAGTTCATTGGGTGACGTAATACATGCGTTGCCTTTTTCTGCTACGTTACGCAGCCTTTATCCTAAAGCTAAAATATCCTGGATGGTGCATCCGCAGTTCAGTGGATTTTTACCGGATCCGCCTACGATCGACGAGATATTGTATTTTGACAAGGTTGCCTTCAACAAGCTGGGCCTGACAGCGAAACTCCGGTTTCTGCTGGATTTCAGAAAAGAGCTGCACGCTAAGCGCTTTGACCTGGTGATTGATTTGCAGGGGCTTTTCAAAAGTGCCTTAGTTGCTTTCCTGACCGGTTGCCCTAACCGTATCGGTTATTGTGAAATGCGCGAAGGCAGCGGATTGGTCAGCAAGGCTGTCTGCGGAGAGCATTCAAAGGATCATGTTATCGAACGCTATCTAGATGTGGCGCGCCACTTGGCGCCGACATCGGAAACATAGAATTTCCCCTGCCGAATCTTGATAAGGAAATGGTGGCGGTAAAAGAAAAATTATCCGCTGCTGGCATGAATGCGGGAAAATACGTGGTTTTTGTGCCCGGTGCCCGTTGGGAGACCAAGGAATGGCCACCGGGGCACTACGCAGCTCTGGCAGATAAGATAACCACAGACGACACATGCGTAGTTCTGGCGGGCGGTCCCGATGAAAGAGAAAAAGCCGGGCTTATCGAGGCCACGGCTGAAACTGACAAAATAATTGATTTGATCGGCAAAACTTCCTTGCGCGAACTGGCCGCCCTGATCAGTGGCTGCGAGGTTTTTATCAGCGGCGATACAGGGCCGCTGCATTTTGCGGCAGCACTTAAAAAACCCCTGATTGCAATGTACGGACCGACAAAGGCCGACCGCACGGGACCTTACGGCAACGATAAGGCGACAGTTATTACAACGCCGGCATCCTGCGCAGGCTGTCTGAAAAAACACTGCGGCGACTGGCATTGTATGTATGACATTACTCCGGACATGGCCTACGAGGAATATTTGAAGATGAGGCCTTGAATGTTTATATTATAGGAGCGAAAACAGGTGAAAAATCTTTTTATTGTACATACTCCGTTTAATCTGATGACAGCCTTCATATTGAGCAGGAGCGCTTTTGCAGGTGATGATAACTATCTCGCGGTTATGCATCCGCAAAGCTTCAGTGACTGGCAGGATGAACCGGTGCTTAAATACATGCATTCGGAGGCTTGCGGTTACAGGAAGGTCTTCCTTTTGCTGCGGTGGTTCCGCAGCGGACAGGGCAGTTATCGTCGGCAGGTGAAAGACATACGGGACATGATTGGAGATGTAAGCTTCGATAAGGTTTTCCTCGCAGTTGATATTGATATTCAGGCACAACTGCTTTTGGCAGTACTTGGTAAAATTAGCTTCTATCGGTATGACGAAGGTATGTGGTCCTATTACACGAGCGGCCACAAACGGACCTGGTGTAGTTCTGCCTTTCACTTAATACAGTTAAAATTAATATCTTTTTTAGCAGGCATAAAAGCCGATTTGGAGTTTAATACGGAGGGTATCGGATTTGCCAAGGCTGCCT
>JAAYIB010000200.1 GCA_012744295.1 Acholeplasmataceae bacterium | reverse complement strand
CCCTATGCTCAGTCCCCGCTCAAACTTTATGCTGCCTCGATCAACGCTTTGAGGTGCAAGCAGACACTTGAGCAAGGTTGTCTTGCCGCTGCCGTTGGACCCCACCAGTCCGGCTTTTTCTCCTTTGTCGAGCATGAAGCTGACATTTTTAAACACTTCGTTGCTTCCGAAGCCTTTGGCAATATTTTCCACTATTAGCTGCATTGTTATCTTCCCTTGCTTTTCTTAATGGTTGACCGTTACAATAAAAACTGCCAGAAAAGGCTTGTTCTCTCCCGGCAGTCCTCTTGCTTTCTCTTTATTCCATATAACCCTGCGGGTTTTGTTTGTGCCAATTCCAGGCCGAAGCGATAATCCGTTCAATTTCACTATGCTGCGGCTCCCAGCCTAACTCCTGCGTTATTTTTTTCGCCGAGGCTATCAGGACGGCCGGATCTCCCGGGCGCCTTTTTTCTTCCTCAACGGTAAATTCAATCCCGGTTATTCTTTTGGCCGCTTCTATAATCTCCCTGACGCTGAACCCGTTTTCCGAGCCAAGATTATATACCTTGCTCGTACCGCCGTCCAGCAGGTGTTTCAGCGCTGAGACATGGGCGGAAGCCAGATCCGCAACATGGACGTAGTCGCGAATGCAGGTGCCGTCCGGCGTGGAGTAGTCCGTTCCATAAATAGATACGCTGTTTCTGATGTTCAAGGCAGTTTTCAGGACCAGCGGAATCAAATGAGTTTCCGGGCGGTGATCTTCGCCAATTCGGCCCGACTCTGCCGCCCCTGCTGCGTTAAAGTAACGTAAAGCCACGTAGCGAAGGTCATAGGCCGAATCATAGTCGGCCAACATCTGCTCTATCATCAGCTTGGTCCTGCCATAGACGTTGGAGGGTTTCGTCACGCATTCCTCTTCAATCGGGGATTGCTCGGGTTCACCGTAAACCGCGGCGGTCGACGAAAACACAATGGCATCAACGCCGCCCTTTCGCATTGCGTCAAGCAGGCTCAAGGTTCCGGCAACATTGTTATAGTAGTAGCGACCCGGATTTTCCATTGATTCGCCGACAAGACTGCTGGCAGCAAAATGCATGACCGCGTCAATTTCGTACTCGTACATTATGTGTTCCAAAAAGTCGAGGTCGTGAATGTCGCCGTTTATCAGCAAGACATCTTCGGGTACTGCGTCCGCATGCCCGGTAGAAAGGTTGTCATAAACAACGGGGACATAGCCCGCTCGTTTCAATTCGTCGACAACGTGGGAACCAATATATCCGGCTCCGCCTGTTACCAATATGTTCATTTCTATCCTCCTCAGGCCTCTTCGCCGCCAATCAGTTCAAGCAGGGCGGCTGTTTTTTCTTTTAAAAGCTCTTTGTCCGCACGCGTCTCCACGTTTAGCCGCACAACCGGCTCGGTATTGGAAACACGTACGTTAAAACGCCAGTCAGCGTATTCGACGCTCAAGCCGTCGAGATAGTCCGCGCTTCCGGCAGCCGCGAATTTATCCGCGGTTCTCTTCAAGACTGCGGCAGAATCCGCAACCTTGCGGTTAATCTCGCCGCTGCAGGGAAACATCTCCATTCGTTCTTCAACAAGGGAGGAAAGCGTTCTGTTCGTCTTACAGATATGTTCCGTCAGCATCAGCCATGGTATCATCCCGCTGTCACAGTAGGAAAATTCCCTGAAGTAATGATGCGCTGACATCTCTCCGCCATAAACAATATTATTGGCACGCATGCATTCCTTCATAAAAGCGTGCCCGCTTTTGCAGCGTACGGGCTCGCCGCCTAAACGCTCCACTATTTCGAGAGTGTTCCATGTCAGGCGCGGGTCATACATTATTTTTTCTCCCGGGTATTTCGCCAGAAAAATCTCTGCCAACAACCCGACAATATAATAGCCTTCAATGAATGCCGCCCTTTCGTCAAACAAAAAGCAGCGGTCAAAATCGCCGTCCCAGGCAATCCCGAGGTCGGCAGCGTTTGCTTTGACGACGCGCTCTGTGGCTTCGCGATTTTTTATCAGCAAAGGATTGGGAACGCCGTTCGGGAAGGAGCCATCAGGCTGCTGGTTGATTTTAACAAAGGAAAAAGGCAGCGCCCCTTCTAAATGCGCGAGGACTTCACCGGCGCCTCCATTGCCGGGATTGGCTACAATTTTCAAAGGTTTGAGCAGTTCCGGATCGACATAGCTTAACAAGTGAGTTGTATATTCGGGCATAATATCTGCATTTTTGACAACGCCCCTTTTTTTGTTAGCGGTCAAACCACGCTCGGAGCCTGTTGAAGCAACCATTTTCGCCAAATCGAGCAATCCGGTTTCCGCTGAAATTGGCCTTGCCCCTCTGCTGACCAGCTTCATGCCGTTATAGTCCGCAGGATTGTGGCTTGCCGTGACCATAATGCCGCCGTCTGTCTTGAGGCTCGCTGTCGCGAAATATACCATTTCCGTTCCGCATTGGCCGATATCAATCACGTCCGTGCCGCTATCACGCAAACCTTCCGAAAGCGCGAAAAGCAGTTTCTCGCCTGTCAGACGGATATCACGACCGACAACAACCTCTTTCGCTTCATATTTTTCCGCAAACGCCCTGCCAAGGGCGTACGCCAGATCCTCATTAACCTCTCCCGGCACTACGCCCCTTATATCATACGCTTTGAAAGCCTTGTTGTTTAACATAAGCAATCTCCTTATAATTATAAATTATATTTACGCGCAAACAGCTTTCCTTTTCAGAGTTTGTACCCTGATCGTGCCAGGTATCTTTCCGCAGCCGGGCCCAGATACCAGCGGATTACGGTAAAGAAGGACTTGAAAACGCCTTTTTCATCAGGGGACAACAGCTCCTCCGCCAACTGGTCCAAACACTCTTCCAACTCAAATCCACCACTCAAGCGAATGCCAATCTCGTCTTCCAAAACATTAATTACTGCCATCCTCATTCTCCTGAGTCTGCGGGCGTTGAGGTTCAGCTCGTTGATTGTGCTTACGGCTTTTCGCTGCAGCTTTTGCGGACAGGTACGCTCGTCGACAAACATCTTGCCGTTATGCTCGGCATACCGGAAAAGTCTTGTTCTGAAGGGTATTTTTAATGGGTTGAGAATTATGCGGGAGATATCTCTTCCACCCTTGGGCACGTCGCAGCTTCTGTCGTTTTTTCCTGAAGAAAACCGCCAGTCCGAATCGGGTACGTCCTTCTGGCTGCCCCCGTGACAGACCCCGAGCATGTTCTCCCAGCATAAATGCCAGTTCTTGCCTCCCGCCTCTGTCTCTCCCTTGGGATGGAAGTGCTCGACCCTGAAGTCGTCAACATCCTCTTCGCGCTCGGCCATTTTAATCGCAATCTCGCAATAGGCGCAAAGGCCGCGCTGGTCACTGTAAATCTGTGCCTTGACTTCCTTGTAGCCTCGTCTTGTTCTGCGCCGAAAATGTTCCCAGGTTTCGCGTGGATAAGCCTTGAGGAATTTGTGGAGCTTTTGGGGCACTTTACTTGACTTGTGAACCTTCTTCATTGTTTTTTCCGCCGAAAAGCGCGCATTTTTATGTCCATATCTGCTCTCAGCAATGCCGGTTCACGGTCTTTTCCCCATTTGTCAAGTTCCTCCCGCAGCTTTATTGCCTCCGAGCTGTCCCATTTGTCCTCGCTGACAAGCTCAAGATAGCGCATCAGTGTCTTCACTATCGGCAATGCCTGAGGCCTGGTATCGACGTTCTGTATTTCCTTCAGCAGTTGATAGCTTTCAGCCCCAAGGGAAAATTCGGGGCTGTATACCTCAACCTGGCCGTCATCCCAACGTAAAGCCCTGATGCAGCGCGGCGGAACGGTGCTTAGAACCTGAGGACTGTGGGTAGTGATGATGAACTGCACTCGCGGAAAGGCGCGGCGCAAATCGGCGACTACAGTCTGCTGCCAGGAGGGATGAAGATGCATGTCGACTTCGTCAATTAAAACTATTCCGGGTGTTTTCAAGGCGGCCTCAGCACCAAGGTCGGGGTTAAGCCGAACCATGCGGTAGGCAATATCCGCCACCATGCTGATGACGCTGCGAATACCGTCACTCAGGGCGCTGACAGGCAAAGTCCCAACCTTGTCATTTGTAATCACGAGGCTCTGCAGCGCTACGCTGTAATCAATGTCCTTCCAGCCCATGCTGCTGACACAGGTTCCGATAGCTCGGCTTACAGCTTTTAAAACTTCCCTGTAAGGGTTTTCCTGCTGAGATTCTTTTTCCTTGATATAACAGTCGAACTCCATGGCGCTGAGTGCGGCATACTGGAACCAGTGTCCGAAGGTCTGATAGGTTGAGGACGGTTCGATTGCTTCGTAATAACCGCTGTCCCTTTCCATGTTGATTTTCTTCCTGTTTCCTGCCAGAAGCTTGCCGTCTTCCCACATCCGCGTTGTCCCATAGAACGCGATGACCGGCAGGACAATGTTCTCATCGGCCTTTTCATGTATGGCCTTCTGCAGCCTGCGTCCATAGTCGGCCAACGGTTTGGCATGCTTTATGGTAGTCCTTCCGCCTTGCCGCAGCAGCTCGCGCCGCCAGACAGCTTTTTCCCCGTCCAGATAGCCTTCTGCTTCAAGCAAAACCGGGTACTGCCTTTGCATCCGCAGAATCCTGAGCTTGTCGCCGTTCTTATCCTCCTGAACCTGCATCACGTCATTGTCTTCAAAATTATATGTCTTGGTGCCGTTGAAGCAGCCGAGATAAGGACCGACGGCAACGACAAGGGCGTCCAGGATGGCAGACTTGCCTTTGCCGTTTTCGGCAACGATGACGGTAAGGTCATCCTCAAACTCCAATGTGAAATTTCGGTAGCAACGATAATTCTTCAGTTGCAGCTTCGTTATTCTCACTGCTTCACCCCCGCCAAGATTTGTCTGATATAATTATACCTTTTTTTGGCAGTTTTGCCATTTTTTGTCTGGGAATACACTTTGCTGCTTTCTTAAAATTAAGGCTGCCGGGACAAAAGTCCCCGCAGCCCTATAGTAATGAACATAAGCTTATAATTTCTCTTCTATGCGTGACATCGCTTCAATGGTTGCCTCGCGACTGCCGAAGGCAGTAAGGCGCAGATAGCCCTCGCCTCTTTTGCCAAAACCTGCGCCCGGTGTTCCTACTATTGCAAGCTTTTCCAAAAGATAGTCGAAAAACTCCCAGGAACCCATTCCCTCCGGGCATTGGAGCCAGATATAAGGCGAGTACACCCCGCCGAAAAACCTAATGTTTTTCTGCGCGAGCGTCTTCATCATGATTCTGGCATTCTCGCGGTAATAATCCAGCATTTCCTGGCATTCCGCCTGTCCCTGAGTGCTGAAGACAGCTTCGGCGCCACGCTGGATAATGTAGGGTACACCGTTGAATTTGGTGGTTTGCCTGCGCAGCCACATCTTGTTCAGGGACATGTCAGCCCCATTGCCTGCCTTTCGCTTTAAATCGTGCGGTACAACCGTATAGCCGCAGCGGGTTCCGGTAAAGCCGGCCGTCTTGGAAAGCGAGCAAAGTTCTATGGCACAGGTTTTTGCTCCTTCTACGCAAAAGATGCTGCGCGGTATGTCAGGGTCGGTCACAAAGGCCTCGTAGGCAGCGTCATAAAGAATAACGGCATCTTTGCTCAATGCATAGTCGACCCAGGCCTGCAGCTGTTCCTTCGTGTAGGCCGCCCCCGTCGGGTTGTTTGGCGAACAAAGATAAATGACGTCGGCATTGATTGCATAGTCCGGCATCGGCAGAAAGTTGTTTTCCGGCAAACCGTCAACATAGACTATTTTTCGGCCGCACATAATGTTAGTGTCAACATAAACAGGATAAACCGGATCCGGCACCAGGATGGTGTTTACATTGTCAAAGAGATCGGTTATGTTGCCGCAGTCGCTTTTAGCTCCGTCACTGACGAAGATTTCATCCGCTGCCAGCCCTATCCCCTGGTTATCATAGTATTTGACAAGTGCTTGCCGCAGGAAGGCATAACCCTGCTCGGGGCCATAACCCTTAAAGGTATCCTTAACGCCCATTTCCGCGACGGCCTTCTGCATCGCCGCAACAACGGAAGGGGCAAGCGGCAGCGTCACGTCCCCGATGCCCATCCTGATAACTTTTTTTTCGCGATGCTTTTCCACAAATGCATTTACCTTGGCTGCAATCTGGGAAAACAAATAACTCTCCTTTAAATTGCAGTAATTCTGATTCATTACGGCCATGTCTGCTTCCCCCTCGAAATAAATTTGCCTGCAGTCATTATTCATAGGTTCTCTTTGTTTATTTTACCACGTTGTGTAATTCTTATATTTTATTGTGTCATTCTTGTATTTGACATAGAAAGCTTCCGCATACCTCTGTTTATCCTTGACAGATTTCCTCGGGAATTTCAATCACGCCGTCAAAGACATGCGTTGCAGGACCTTTCAGCAAAACATGATTGTCCGAGCTGTAAGTAACCTTTAGCTCTCCGCCCTTAACCAAAACAATGAGTTCTTCGTCCTTTTTGCCGGCATGATTCAGAAAAATCGAGGTAACAGCTACGGCGCAGGCCCCGGTTCCGCAAGCCCAGGTTTCACCGCTGCCGCGTTCCCATACGCGGAACTTGACGGTGTTCTCATCTATAACCTGCACAAATTCGACGTTTGTTCTCTCCGGGAAAAGAGGATGGTTTTCTATGCGCGGTCCGATTTCTTCTAATTTCAAGGAATCTACGTCTTCGACAAAAGTCACAAAATGCGGGTTGCCCATGGAAACAGCCGTGCCGTTGCAAACAAGGTCTTCCTCAATCACAAGGCCCTGGTCCATGAAAACATAGTGGTCGCTGATCATCGGGATTTCCTTGGTGCGAAAGATTGGTTCTCCCATATCGACCACGGCCTCTGTAACCTTGCCGTCTGCTACGGTCATATCGATTTTCTTGATGCCGCCTAAGGTTTCTATCGTAATGCTCGTTTTATCCGTCAGGCCTTGATCGTAGACATATTTCGCCACACAGCGCGTTCCATTGCCGCACATTTTCCCCTCCGAAGCATCGGCGTTGAACATGCGCATGCGAAAATCTGCTGCGGTCGAAGGCATTATGCAAATCAAACCGTCCGCGCCGATACCGAAGCGCCTGTGACTGACAAACTCAGAAATCGCGTTGGGATTCGGCAGTTCCTTTTCCATACAGTTAACATACACGTAGTCATTCCCGCAGCCGTGCATTTTCGAGAATTTCATTTTCATGAGCCGGGCCCTCCTAAAATTATACTAAAAAGCAATATCATTCCCATTATAACCGAATTCCCTCAAAAAAGAAAATTCAGTGCACAGTCAATAATCGCTGCTCCGGACTACTTTTGCCCCCGCCGCAGCAAAATCTTCAAGTGCCTTTGCGGCAATCAATGGGAAATCGGCTCCCGGCACCGGTGAAACCGGCGACATGCAGTCTGCCAGTATGCAGAGACGGGAGGTTAGCTCCGGGTTGTTTTCAGCAGCATAGCTTAAGAAATCTTCAATTGTTGCCTTTACACAGTGCGAACTTGCCTCGCCGGCAATAAAAATTCTGTCATATGAACCTAACTGCTCGGCAAGCCCCCGGTTAAATACGCCCACGCTCCTGTCCTTCCCACCGGTCTGAAGAAGCTCAACTTCAGGCGCAAAAACGCTATAATTTTCCGTCAAGGGCTGCTCTCCCTTCAAAACAAACCGCAAAGGCTCGCCACGAACTAAGGAATGATACAAACACGCCTCATAAAGGAGCGGCTGCAGGGCATGGTCGACTGAACCCAGCATAGTGTGGTATGGCCAGATGCAGAGCTGATACTTGCCTTGTTCCTCGAGTCGGCGCACATAAGCTTCGGCCCAGGCCTCATCACGCCTCGGAAACCAGCGTTTTGCCAAAAGGTCGTCATAAGCTATGATTGTGTAAGGAGCGGGGCTGCGTCCTGACTCGTCACGCCAAAAGGAAGGGAAAAAAATTTGGTGGACGTGGTGTGTATCCATGCTCAAAAAGATTTTCGCCAAGTTTCCTGTATTTCTGTAGATAAATTCGCTGATATTTGCGATATCCTTCTCTGCGCCATTAACGTAAAGTCCCGCGCCCGGCTGGCAGAAACCAATCTGGGTATCTATTAGGAACAATGCGTCATTGCCTCTATATGCCGCAATTCCTGCATCTGCCGCAGCCTCAGCTATAAGCTGACAGCGCGGCAGAAAAATCTTGTCTGCCAGCTCTCTGGAATAAAAATTCGGATACATATAACTGCCTCCCTCTTTAAAAACCATAAATTAATAAGAGCGCAGGGTCTTTAGCCTGTGGGACATTGACGCGCTTATAGCATATATGTTAATACAAAAACGGTAACGGAGCAAATAAACTAAGACCACCCCCGTTGCAGCAGGATGGTCTTTTTGCAGCATAAAGGAAACTTAGGAAGCGCTCACGCCGCTTTATAAAGTGGAAAACAGCGGAAAATATTGCATAAAGAGGAATCCAATGACAGACGTAATTAGTATCGTTGATAATGAAAGTATTATGCCATAGCGCAGCATAATTTCCGGATTCAAGCCATAACTGACCGGTATGGCACGTATGGAAACAGGCAAAATATAGGCGCAGTTAACTGCAACAATACTGATGTAGATGTAGGGAATGGGGTTTAAAGACAACTTTTGCAGTATATTTTGCACGATAGGAATAACAATGGCGGCAGCTGCAGTATTACTTGAGATTTCCGTCATCAATCCGGAAAACAGATTAAATGCCAAAATAGTCCCAAACCCGCCATCTAAAGGCAAGAGTGTAATATATTCCGCCAATTTTCCCGCTGCCCCCGTAGCAATAATCAATTTGCCTAGAGCAAGTCCGCCCGCAAAAAGAAACATCATTCCCCACATAATTCCTTTTTCGGCTTCAGACCAGTTAATGAAGGGATACCTTTTTTGATTGGGAATAAAAAAAGTAAGCATTCCCAAGATGAAAAAGACATAGGCAGGTTTCAAACCCGGTAGCCAAGCTGCATAAACAGGTCTTACAAAAGCTAAGATTATAGCGACTATAAATAGCAGCAGGCTGATTATTTCATCACGGCTAATAACGCCAAGCTTTTGATATGTTTCTAAAAAATAGGTTTTCGTACCGGGCAAAAAATCCGTTCCACGGGGTAGTTTCATTAAAATAAGAAGATTAATCATCATTATTACCGACAAAAACGGCAGAAAACGTACAAACCAATCTATGTACATAAATTCCTTGCCGGTTAGCTGTTCCAGATAACTG
>JAAYIB010000021.1 GCA_012744295.1 Acholeplasmataceae bacterium | reverse complement strand
GGGGTATTTCAAACGCTCCCGGCACCCAGGCCGTCGCCAGGTCCTCAGCCTTCGCGCCGTGGCGCACGAGACAATCGATTGCGCCCGAAAGCAGCTTTGCCGTAATAAATTCGTTAAACCTGCCTGCCACTATGCCAAACCTGAGTCCGTCCGCCTTTAATTGCCCTTCGATTGTTTTCATCATAATTCCTCCATTTATGCTTTATTTTAGAACATGTCCCATCTTTTCCACTTTGCAGGCCAGATAGTCGTGGTTAAAATCGTTATCCTTGACTACCAGCGGCACGCGGTCCGTTATCTTGATTCCGTAACCGGAAAGCCCCACTCTTTTGGCGGGATTGTTGGTAATCAGTCTGATGCTTGTCAGGCCGAGGTCTGACAGAATCTGGGCGCCGAGGCCGTATTCCCTGAGGTCGGCGGCAAAACCCAGCTTCAGGTTTGCTTCGACTGTGTCATAGCCGCCGTCCTGCAGCTCGTAGGCCTTGATTTTATTGGCGAGGCCGATGCCTCTGCCTTCCTGACGCATATAGACAACGACTCCCAGGCCTTCTTTCTCGATCATCCTGAGCGCCTCGGCAAGCTGGTCGCCGCAGTCGCAGCGGAGCGAACCGAAGGCGTCTCCCGTCAGGCATTCGGAATGCACCCTGACAAGCACGTTCTCCTTGCCCGCGACGTCGCCCTTGACAATCGCCGTATGGCAAAGGCCGTCAAAATCATTCTCATAGGCTATCAGCTTGAAGTTGCCGTACTTGCTCGGCAAATCCGCCACGGCTGCCCTGCGGACAATTTTCTCATGGGCCTTGCGGTAGGCGACAAGAGCGGCCACTGTGACAAAGGTCAAGCCATGCGTCCTGGCAAACTCAATCAATTCCGGCGTCCTTGCCATCGTTCCGTCGTCATTCATGATTTCACAGCAGACTCCGACAGGCTTCAAGCCGGCCAGAAGGCAGAAATCGGTTGTCGCTTCCGTGTGGCCTATGCGTCTCAGCACGCCTCCCTGCCGCGAACGCAGAGGAAAAACATGTCCGGGGCGGCGAAAATCCATCGCGCAGGAACAATCCTCCGTTACCTTCCTTATTGTCAGCGCCCTTTCGAAGGCCGAAATGCCGGTAGTCGTTTCAATGTGGTCTATCGTTACTGAAAAGGCAGTCTCATGATTGTCGGTGTTGTGAGCTACCATCGCACCAAATTGAAGCTTGTCCATGATTTCTGCCGTTGCAGGCATACAGATCAGACCCCTTGCATGCTTGGCCATGAAGTTAATGGCCTCGGGCGTGACGAGCTCTGCCGCCATGATGAGGTCTCCTTCGTTCTCCCTGTCCTCGTCATCGGTTACAAGAATCATTTTGCCGGCCTTGATATCTTCTATTGCTTGTTCGATTGTACCGAACCTGAACTCTTTTTCCATAAAACAGCCTCCTAAATAAAACCATTCTCCCACAAAGTCTTGCGGCTCAGACCGGCCGCTGCCCTGCCGCCCGGGGATGACAGCATTTTCTCCACGTACTTGCCGAGGACGTCGGTTTCGACATTAACGACATCGCCGGTGCTTTTAAAACCAAGAGTTGTTTCCTTCGCCGTGTGCGGTATCAGGGACACGGTAAAATCATCCTCGGTAACGTCTGTAACCGTCAGGCTGATGCCATCGACGGCGATTGAACCTCTCTTGATGATATAGCGCGTCAGATCCCTGGGTATTTTTACAGTCACGAGCTGCGCAATGTCCTCCCGTTCCTTTCTGATTATCCTGCCGACTCCCTCAACATGGCCGCTGACGATATGGCCGTCAAGTCCGTCCTCAAGACGGAGCGTTTTTTCCAGGTTGACCCTGTCACCGTTTTTCAGGCTTCCTATAGTCGTCGTCCTTACCGTTTCTGGCATGACGTCCACCGTGAACTCCCCCTCTCCGGGTTCGACGACCGTTAGGCAGGCGCCGTTAACGGCTACGCTTTCTCCAAGCTTGAGCCCGCGCGGCGTCCTGTCCGCCGCTATTGTCAGGCGATAGGATTTAGCCCCTTGCTTCATTGCCTTGATGGTACCCAGTTCAGCAATCAATCCCGTAAACATGCACTCACTCCCTCAAGATTCGTCCCGTTATCATAAAGTCGCTGCCAAGCTGCCTCGTTTCAACCTCGTGCAGGACCGGCCCTTCGCAGATCCTGTCGCAGCCGCGTCCGCTGACAGGTGTTACTGCGTGTTTACCCCCGACAAGACGCGGCGCGACAAAGGCGTACACCCTGTCGACAAGCCCGGAGTCAAGAAATGCTCCGTGCACTTCGCCGCCGCCCTCGACAAGAAGGCTTGTAATTTTTCTCTCGCTTAAAGCGGCGAGCAGGGCGTCAAGGTCAAGTCGGCCTGCGCAAAGAGGAAGAGTGACTACTTCAACTCCTTTGCTGTTCTGCAGCGCTGCAATGCCGTCTGCGGCAGCATTCTCTCCTGCCACGACAAGCGTTTTTGCCTCCGCGCAATGCAGTACTTTTGACCAAAGCGGCGTTTCAAGCCTGGCGTCGAGGATGACGCGCAGAGGATTATGACCGCCTGCCAGGCGGCAGGTTAACTCGGGGTTGTCTGCCAGCACCGTGTTTTTACCTACCAGGATGGCGTCATACATATTGCGCAGGCGATGAACGTACCCGCGGGCGGCTTCGCCCGTAATCCACCTGGAGTCGCCGCTGGCGGCGGCAATCTTGCCGTCAAGCGTCATCGCGTATTTCATGGCGACAAAAGGCCTGCCGCTTGTTATCCAGTGAAGGAATATCTCATTTTGCCTAGCGGCTTCTTTT
Source organism: Acholeplasmataceae bacterium (assembly GCA_012744295.1). GTDB lineage: Bacteria > Bacillota > Negativicutes > Acidaminococcales > Acidaminococcaceae > JAAYIB01. The sequence continues at coordinate 35,476 of JAAYIB010000021.1, read as the reverse complement.
GCAAGCACGCCGACCGTGACTTCCACTCCGCCTTCCCTGAGCCTCCTGATGCCGTTACCGGCAATCTTGGGGTTCGGGTCGCCGACCGCTATCACGACACGCCTTATACCTGCCGCAAGCAGCGCCTCGCAGCAAGGGCCGGTCCTGCCGTGATGGCAACAGGGCTCCAGCGTTACGTAAGCCGTTGCGCCTCGTGCCCCTTTGCCTGCAGCCGTTAGCGCGTTTACCTCGGCATGAGCTTCGCCGGCACGTCTGTGCCAGCCCTCGCCGACAACATTGTTGCCTGAATCAACTATAACCGCACCCACCAAGGGATTCGGGCTGGTGCTGCCTTCGGCCCGAGCAGCAAGCTCGAGGGCCCTTGACATCCATTTTTCATCATTTGTCATCATCACACCTCACAAAAAAGAAAAAACCATAGACAAAAGCCTTGGCTCGGTCGTATGGTTTTTAGAACTTGATCCATATGCCTTTTCACATCCAGACTATACTGTCGGTTTCGGAATCACACCGAATCGTGCCGTAAACGGCTCGCGGACTTTACCGCCGGTAGGGAATCGCACCCTGCCCCAAAGGCTTTCTTATTAAATTATATTTATAATATAGCACTCATGGACAATGAATGCAATTACTTTTTCAAACTCGCTATCGCCGCAGCGCAGTCTTCGGCGCCATAAACATAGGAGCCGGCCACAAGCACGTCCGCTCCCGCTTCCCGCAGGCGTCCGCCGATTTCTTCGTTTACGCCTCCGTCCACCTGGATCAGAACTTCATGACCGCCCTTATCCAGCATCGCTCGCAGGCGTTTTACCTTGTCGAGCGTCGTCTCAATGAACTTTTGTCCGCCAAAACCGGGATTGACGCTCATAAGCAAAACCAGGTCGACATAAGGCAGAATCTCCTCAATGCTGACAAGAGGCGTAGCCGGATTAAGCGCGACCCCCGCCTTAATCCCCTTTTCACGTATTGACTGGAGCAGCCGGTGCAAATGCGCGGAGGCTTCCACGTGAACCACAATCATGTCGGCACCGGCCTCTGCAAAATCGTTGATATAAGCTTCGGGATTTACTACCATCAGGTGGCAGTCAAAAATCAGTTTCGTCACGGGCCTGATTTTCCTCACTACGGGAGCCCCAAAGGTCAGATTGGGCACAAAATTTCCGTCCATTACGTCGATGTGGACCCAATCCGCTCCCGCCGCCTCTATTTTTTTTATCTCATCGGTTAGGCAGGCAAAATCCGCTGACAGTATCGAAGGTGCTACAAGTGTCATTTTTTCCCGCTCCTTTCTTTTTTAGCCGGTATTTCCTGCTCAATGCTCAAATAGGACTTGTATCTGGAGGATGCAATCTCCCCTCGCTCAACGGCAGCCTTGACTTCACAGCCGGGCTCGTGCGTGTGCGAGCAGCCGTTAAAGCGACAAGCACGGCTGTACTCTGCGAATTCGGGAAAAGCCGCGGCCAGGTTTTCAACTTCCAGTTCTTCCATGTTTAGGTTGCCAAACCCCGGAGTATCAGCAAGATAGCCGCCGGCAAAGGGTATGAAGTCCGCGCAGCGCGTTGTATGGCGCCCTCTGCCTATTTTTTCGCTGACAACGCCGACAACTCGCTGAAAACATGGATCGATCGCGTTCAGAGTTGAGGATTTCCCCACGCCTGACGGGCCCGCGAATACGGTTACCTTGTTCGCAACTTCATTTCTGAGTTGTTCGAGCCCGTCCCCTTGCCGGGCGGAAACAGGCAAAACCTTATAGCCTGCACGTCCGTAAACTTCGCGGCATTGCTGCAGCAAATCAGGCGGCGCAAGATCGGTCTTGTTCAGACAGATAACAGCAGGGATGCCTGCACTTTCAGCAAGCACCAGCAGCTTGTCCGTGATCAGAAAGCTGAATTCCGGGTTGGCGCAAGAAGCGGTTACGACCACGAGGTCGATGTTGGCCACCGTAGGCCGCTGCAAAAAATTCTTGCGGGGCAGCACCTCGGTAATCATACCCTCAGTGCCTTTCGCTTCAAAAACAACATAGTCGCCGGTGCAGAGGCTGAAACGATTCTGCTTCATTCTACCCTTCACCTTGCAGGTGAAAACCCGACGTTCTGCCGTTTCGACATAATAGTACCCCATATAGTTTTTAATAACCCGTCCTTGTTCCGTCATTACAGGCTTTTTTCCTCCACAAGCTTGTCATTGCAGTAAAACTTTACCTTGATACTGCCTGTTCCTTCTATTTGCTGGCGCAAACGCACGCCGCCCTTATGCGAGTTGGTATAAACGACGCGGCTGCCGCCCGCGTCAGCGACGACTATGCGCACATCCTGATTATCGCCGCCGGGCGGCACTATGAATTCAACATACTGCGTAGTTCTTGACACATCGGCACTTTTGGCCGCAGTAACGTCAACCTTCGTGCCTAAGGCGACAACTTCCTCTGCCGCCGGACGCATCGAAAGCACCGTATTCTCCGGTTCCTTTGACACGACATAGCTGACGGCCTCCAGCACCAGCCCCAGGTCATTAAGTTTGTTCTTAGCTTGTGAAACGCTCATCCCGACAAGATCCGGCAATACTGCCTGGTTCTTCTTTATATTGATGACGAGGTCCAGCTTTGTGCCGACAGGAAGCTTGGCAGGAGCAGCGACGCTTTGTTGCAAAACCGTTTCCTCGGGTTCGCCGGCCACGTATTTGTAAGTTACCTTGCCAATTTCAAAACGCGCCTCCTTGAGTACGGCCTTGACCTCGGTCAGCTTCTTGCCCTTAAGGTTCGGAACGTCTCCGAGCTCAACGCCCTTGCTGACAATCAGAAGGATTTTTCTGCCTTCCTTGACCAGTCTTTTGCCTGCGGGGTTTTGCGCTACGACTATTCCTGCCTGAGCATGCGGATTGTATTCCTCGTCAATGTTATATCCGAGCTTGGCTCCTTCGAGCAGCGTGCGTGCTTCAAGCACGTTTTTGCCTGTGACGTCGGGCACCAGCGTCTCCGGACCGCCTACCACTCCCGCTGCAAAAAGTCCGATAATCAGCAGGCTTGCCGCAACGAGCAGGCCTAACAGCCAATATTTGACATTCTTCCTGTTCTTATGCTGCTTGTCCGCTTCTTTCGAATTTTCGTCTCCTGACTGCTTGAGCCTGGTCACGTAGGCATTCCGATCGAGGCGCATAGTTTCTTCATGGTTCGTAATGCCGGCGGACTGGTCTTTCTCGTCGGCAATCAGGTGCCGGCTTCTTTCAGGATAAGAAATGTTGCCGGTCAGATAATCGGCAGCGTATTCCAGGTCCTGCAAAAAGTCGTCAGCCGTCATGTAGCGGTCTTCAATTTTTTTAGACAGAGCCTTGTTGACAATTTTTTCCAATATAAGCGGAACATTGGGATTAACGTCCCTTATGTTCGGCATTTTCTCATTAACATGCTTCAAGGCTACGGCTACAGGGGTATCGGCGGTAAAGGGCAAAACTCCCGTCAACATTTCGAAAAGCAGGATGCCCAGGGAGTATAGGTCTGACTGCGTCGATACTTTCTCCCCTCGCACCTGTTCCGGCGAAAGGTAGTGAACGGAACCTACAACAGAACTGGTGTACGTCATGGTTGCGGTTGAAATAGCCCTTGCTATGCCGAAGTCCGCAACCTTTGGATTGCCGGCCTCGTCTATCAGGATGTTGTGCGGCTTGATGTCGCAGTGGACTATGCCTCTGCCGTGTGCATGTTTTAAGGCGGAAGCTACTCCGTGGGCAATGATGACCGCGGTCAGGTGATCAGGTGGTCCCTGCTCTGCTATCATTTCCTTCAGTGTAGAGCCCTTGACGTATTCCATTACTATGTAGTAGGCGTCACCATCCCTGCCGACGTCATAAACATTGACAATGTTGGCATGAATGAGCTTTGCCGCCGATTGCGCTTCCTGCCGGAAACGTGAAACAAAGCCTTCGTCACCGGTATACTGGGCACGCAGAATCTTAACGGCAACTTCACGATTGAGCAGCGTGTCAGTCGCGCGATAAACCTCGGCCATGCCGCCCGTTCCGATCGCTTCGAGCAGTTGGTAGCGGTTGCCTATCAGAATTTGCTCCATATTTTTAATCCTCCAGATCAAGGATGATGAAAGAGATGTTGTCCGTACCGCCTGCGGCGAGGGCTCTTTCCATCAAGGCGTCTGCGGCTGCCGGCAGTTCAAGGGTTTGCAGGATTGATTCAATCTCTTTTTCGGACACCATATTTGTCAGACCGTCGCTGCTTAAAAGCAGACGTTTAGCCCCTACAGTAAGAAATTCAAACAAATCGGTTTCCACTCCGGGTTCGACTCCGACCGCGCGCATAATGATATTCCTATGCTGATGGCTTGCCGCTTCCTGAGGGGTTATCTCCTTGTTGCGCACTAATTCCGCAACATAGGAATGATCGCTCGTTATCTTCTTCAGGCCGTTTGTTTGCAGAAGGTAGATTCTGCTGTCTCCGACGTGGGCCACACAGGCTCTTTCGTCGTCTACTAAATACACTGCCGTAAGCGTTGTGCCCATCCTTTGCAAATTCACGTCATCCTGAGCCATTTGCCAGATTTTTCTGCTGATATTCTGAAAGCAGCCGTCAAGAAAGGCAAGCAGTTCCTTTTCAGGCACTCCGGTAAAATCAACCTTACTTAGAAAGGCGGTCGCCGTAGAACTTGCGGTTTCCCCTCCGAGGTGTCCGCCCATGCCGTCGGCAATCACAAAAAGCTTTGGCGGTTTTACCAGAATGCTGTCTTCGTTATTTTCCCTGACCAGGCCCTTGTTCGTTCTACTTGCAATCAGCAAGCCTCTCACCTCGCATGTTCTTTATCTCTTCATTGCCTTTGAGCGCAGCTGCCCGCAGGCGGCGTCAATATCCTTACCCATTTCTTTTCTTATTGTCACATTGATTTTTCTCTTCTGCAAGAAACGCAGAAAGGCGTCAATGCGTTCCGTCGACGGCCTTCTGTAGCCTTTTTCCTCGACCGGGTTAACAGGAATAAGATTGACTGAGGCATGCTTGAAACGCAGGGCATTTGCCAATAACTCGGCGTCAGTCAGGGAATCGTTCTTGCCTGCAATCAGGATGTACTCATACGTAACCTGCCTGCCCGACGTACGTGCGTAACGTTCAGCGGCCGCAATTACCTCGGTAAGGGCGTATGTGTCGTTCACAGGCATCAGTTCGCTGCGCAGGTCATTATTGGCAGCATGCAGCGAAATTGCCAGATTAAGCCGTATGCCTTTACCGGCCAGAGCATCGATGCCGGGCACGATACCGCATGTGGAAACGGTCATATTGCGGCAGCTGATGTTAAATGCGTCTTCACGATGCGCAAACGTCAGGGCTTCAAGCACCGCGTCAAGATTCAAAAGCGGTTCGCCCGAACCCATTACCACTATGCGGCTGATGCGCCCTCCGGCTGGTACAAGCAACTGATTGGAAAGGGCTATCTGCAGTAAAATCTCCTGTGGCGACAGATTGCGCACAAAGCCGCCGATGCCGCTGGCACAGAAGGCACAACCCATATTGCAGCCGACCTGGCTTGAAACGCAGATGCTGCAGCCGTAGTCATGCTTCATCGACACGGTTTCCACCGTGTTGCCGTCCGTGAGCTCGACGAGGTCCTTTGTGGTGAGTCCGTCCGCTGATTGCTGGCGGCGCAGGATTTTAACGTTTGCAGGCAGCACGGTGAAATTGTCATTCATTAGCTCCGCGTCAGACCTGGCAATGTTTTTCATCTCGGAAAATGTGAAAACCGACTTTTTGTACAGCCAGTCGAAAACCTGGTCCGCACGGTATTTTTTCAGTCCTTTATCGATAAAGAGCGACTGCAGTTCGGAAAGTCCCATGCCAAAAATTTCTTTTTTATCCATTTGTCTCATCTTTCTGTTGGCGCTCAAGAGCGCAGATATAAAAGCCGTCAATACCATCTTTCTGCGGCAGCAGGCTTAGTTCTTTCACCTCATTGCCCGTAAGCGGGTGCCGAAACGGTTTTTTGCAAAAGTCCTTATGCTCGCGCAGGAAGCTGTCGACAACTTCGCCGTTTTCTGCTTTTTCCAGCGTGCAGGTACTGTAGACGAGACGTCCGCCGGGCTTTACATAGCGACTGGCATTGGCAAGAATCTTTGACTGCAAAGCAGGAAATTCCTTCAGGCTTTCTTCCGTCTTGTTCCACCTCGCCTCGGCACGCCTTGCAAAAACGCCGAGCCCGGAGCAAGGCGCGTCTACAAGTACACGGTCAGCAGTTTCGTTCCAGGCGGTCACGTTTTCCGCCGCATCCCCAAGAAGAGGTCTGACGATGTCAAGACCCAGCCTCCTGGCATTTTCGGCGATGAGCTTAAGTTTGTGCTCGTATATGTCGGTTGCGATAACCGTCCCCTTGTTCTCCATCAATTGTGCCAGATGGGTCGTCTTGCCTCCAGGTGCAGCACAGACGTCAATTACAAGTTGTCCGGGGAGCGGCGCAAGAATTCCTGCAATCAGCATCGAGCTTTCGTCCTGCACATAGAGGCTTTGTCCGTAACGTTCGAACAATAGCTTCATGGACGGCACTTTTGTGCAGACTATGCCATCTGCGCTCCAGGCTGAGGCCGCAGCTTCAAAGCCTTCAGACAAAAGCGCGGCAAGAAGTTCGTCCCTGTTTGCTTTCAGAGAGTTGACGCGCAAGGTCAGCGGCGGTGGCTGGTTATTAAAAACACACAGCCTGACAGTTTGATCTTTTCCGAACTGATTTAACCAGCGCTCCACAAGCCATCTCGGATGGGCAAGCTCAAGCGCCAGCCGGCCTGCCGAATCCTCTGCTTCCGAAGGGAATTTCAGCGTGTCCTTGCCGCGTGCGGAGCTGCGCAGGACTGCGTTAACAAACTTCACCGTACCCTGGTGGCCGAGCTTCTTGGCCAGGTTAACCGACTCGTTACAAGCAGCAGAAGCTGGAATGCGTTCCAAATAATAAATTTGGAAAACACCCAGCCTTAAAATGTTTAAAATAACCGGACTTATTTTATTCAAAGGGCGCGTCACGTGCTTTGCGATGATCCAGTCAAGCGTGCCTTTTGCCTTGACGCAGCCGTAAACCAGCTCTGTTGCGAAGCGCCGGTCAAGGTCGTCAAGCCTGGCCGATGACAAGGCCCTGTTCAGCGCAATATTGCTGTAGGCGCCTTTGGAGAAAACCTCGTCAATAACCTTGAAGGCAAGCATCCTGGCATTATCCTTTACTGTGTCTTTACTCGCATGGCCCTTAGTTTTGAAAGTCATTTTTTCCCTCGTCATTCAAAAAATATTTAATCGTTTCCTCAACCTTCCTTACATCCACCCTGGTGTTGAAACAAGGACCGCAGGGTCTTTCATTCAGGACGCCCACAACCGGCAGAGGGAAGACATCCTGAATACCGCTTGTCAGGTCTCGTTCACAGGCAACGGCAATAATGGCTTTCGGCCTTATTGTTTTAACGACCTGCCTGGCCAGGGTTCCGCCTGTGGCGACTGCCATATTGACACCGTATTTGTCGACCAGTTCCAGCAAGGGGCCGACGCTGCAGGCACCGCATCTGCGGCAATTTCTGATATCCCTCGTTATCTTGTGCGGGCAAGTGTCAAGCTGCAGGCAGTGCGGTGTCAGAATCAATATGCGCTCCGCCGGCACCTTGATGTGCTGGTTGCGCACAAGATGATTGCTGATTTCAATAAAAGACTGTTCGATATTGCTTTTTGGAATGCGGAAAACCCTGCCCAGAAAAACAGCGAGCGGAAACAGCATATTGATGGTATTCCAGGCCCAGCCGTGGAACAATCTCAGGACGGGAAGTCCCAGAATCGCCAGCACAATGCCTGCGACGCCAATGAAAAACGCCAAAATCACAACGGCTCCCGAAAATCCCAAGAGCGTAGGAAGGTGCCGATTGATGCCGGCAAGTCCGGGAGAGGAAACAAACCAGATAAGATAAGTGAAAAGCGCCGCCAGCAAAACGCTGAGGGAGGCCAGAATGATAAAGATCCTTTTTTTAGGTCTGAAAACTATTTCAACCATTTTTATCTATCCTTCGATTATGAATTTTATGCCCTTGTTAAGCTTGTGACCGTTGCAATAGGTTGCCGCCGGCATTTTCTTTCCGGATTCCGGCTGAACCTCCAGCACTTCAATAAAACCCTCTCCGCAGGCAACGACAAAGCCCGTATCCGTAAGCTCGGCAACTTCGCCCGGCTTGCAGCCATCATGAAGGCTTTCTATGACACGCGTGCGCCAAAGCTTGAGCTTTCTGCCGTTTGGAAGCAGGGTATAGGCACCCGGCCAGGGATTCAGGCCCCTGACCTTATTATGTACTTCACCGGCCGGCAAGTTCCAGTTAATTCTTTCGATTTCCTTCGTAAGCAGGGCGGCATAGGTTGCCTCGCTGTTATTTTGAGCGACAGCTGCGGCAATACTTTTTTCTATTTCGCTCAGCACCTTAAGCAGAAGTTCTGCACCCTTCGCCTTCAAAATATCGTGCAGGTCGCCCATGGTCATATCCTGTGTAATTGATACCGTGTATTTTGCCAGCATAGCGCCCGTGTCCATGCCTTCGTCCATCTGCATCACGGTTACGCCCGATTCGGCTTCCCCCCGCAGTATGGCGTAGTGTATCGGCGCCGCTCCACGATATTTGGGGAGCAGAGAGGCGTGAACGTTAAGGCAGCCAAGCCGTGGCAGGTCAAGTATTTCCCGCGGCAGAAGCTGTCCGAAGGCAACCACGACGATTAAGTCCGGCCGCAATGCTTTCAATTGTGCAATGAACTCCGGGCTGCGGACTTTTTCCGGCTGCAAGACCGGAAGCGCGGCCTGCAGGGAGTAGTCCTTGACCGCAGTGGTCAAAATCTTCCTGCCCCTGCCCTTAGGTCTGTCAGGCTGCGTCACGACGGCCAAAAGCTCGTGCTTGCCTTCCTTGTGCAAGGCAGCAAGCGTATCGACCGCAAATTCGGGAGAACCCATAAAAACTATTTTCATTGGCGTTGCTCCTCCCTTTTCACGATTTCGGCAACAGAGTACTGGCCTTGTCGATGAACAAAACCCCGTCCAAATGATCAAGTTCGTGCTGAATCGCTATTGCAAGAAGTCCCTTTGCCTCTATCACGAAAGGCTTTCCGTTTCTATCCCGGTATCTGAGTTTTACGTTTTCCGCCCTTTCCACCTCGCCGTCAAAATTAGGCACGCTGAGGCACCCTTCCACATTCAGGCAGGAGCCTTCCATGCTTAGGATTTCAGGATTAATCAGTTCCAGCAGCCCTTCTCCGACGTCAATGACCACTACGCGCAGCGAAACGCCTATCTGAGGCGCGGCAAGTCCCACTCCGTCTGCGGCGTACATCGTGTCGGCCATGTCGCCGAGCAGCTTCTTGATTTTCTTATCTATTTTTCCCACCTTGGCCGCAACCTGCCTGAGCACAGGATTACCGGCCGTCTTAATTTCCATGTTTGCCATGTTTTCCTCCAGAAATTGTCTTATTCTTATGATTATATCATAAGTAATGTTACAGGAAAACAGGAAAAGGCTTTCCTTTATACTACGCTGACAGGGTCGATATCAAAATAAACGTTTTTCATTTCCATAAACTCCGAAGCAGTCAGGAAGCTTTTTACTACTTCCATCCTATTGCTTTTCACAAGGATGTTTATTCTGTAAAAATCCCTGACTTTTTCAATTATTGCCGGAAACGGACCGTGCACCCGGATTTCAGCATCCTGCCGAGATGCGCTCAAGTGATGCAGCTGTGTGGCAATCGCGATTGCCAACCTGTTAGCCTTGTCAAATTCGCGCTCGCTGACGGTAATTTTTAAGAGTCGCATAAACGGCGGGTATTCGAGTTCCTTGCGGAAAGACAGTTCGGCTGCCGCAAAGGAATCGTAATCCTGTGCAGCCGCCAGCTTGATGATATCATTGTCAGCGTCATAAGCCTGGAGGATTACGCGTCCTCTCTTGCTCCCGCGTCCGGCCCTGCCGGCAGCCTGCGTCAATAGATTGAAGGTGCGTTCACCTGCCCTGAAATCCGGCAGGTTCAGCTGTGAATCGGCCGCAAGAATGCCGACAAGCGTAACATTGTTGATATCATGCCCCTTGGCCACCATCTGTGTGCCGAGAAGCACGTTGTGGCTGCCCGAGACAAATTGCCGCAATATATCTTCATGTCCAAACTTCCGCGACGTTGAGTCCTGATCCATTCTTAGCACTTTCAAACCCTGCCCAAGCTCCGTTATTGCAGCCTCGGCTTTTTGTGTGCCGGTTCCGAAATATTTTATTTTTCTGCTGTGGCATTTCGGACACTCGTCTGGCACCTTGCTGCCGTACCCGCAATAATGGCAGCGCAAGGCTTTGCCGGCGTCATGGTAGACGAGCGAGACAGCACAATGGGGGCATGTGACGGCTTCCCCGCAGTCCCTGCACATGACGAAGGTAGAAAAACCGCGGCGGTTCAGGAGCACTATCGCCTGTTCACCGCATTCGGCAACGGCGAGGAGTTCCTGCTTCAGGCATTCGGAAAGCACCGACCGGTTTCCTCCTTGCAGCTCACGTCGCATGTCTACGATTTTAACTTCGGCCAAATCTCCGTCATTCGGTCTCGTGGTCAGCCGCAAATGCCGATATATCTTTTTTTGCGCAAAATGATACGTGCACACGTCCGGCGGCGCACTGCCAAGCACAACAGGGACGGATGCCAGTCTAGCCCGCTTCAGAGCTACCGTGCGTGCGTGGTAGCAGGGCCGTTCTTCCTGCTTGTAGCTGTATTCCTGTTCTTCGTCAATTATAATAAGTCCAAGCCGCGCAAAGGGTGCGAAGACCGCAGAGCGTACCCCGATTAAAATGTCAGCCATGCCTCGTCTTGTTTTGTGCCAGACGTCGGCTCTCTCGCTTTGCGAAAGCTTGCTATGAGCCACGACAACCCCTTCACCGAACCACGCCTTGAAACGCTCGACGATTTGTCCCGTCAGCGCGATTTCGGGAACGAGAACCATGACCTGCAGTCCTTTCCTGACAGCCTCGTCAGAGGCTCTCAGATATATTTCCGTCTTTCCGCTGCCCGTTACTCCCTGCAGAAGGAAGGCACTGTATTCAGCCTCGTTAAGGGCAAGGCTGATTTCTTTTAGGGAAGACTCTTGTTCTTGTGTCAGCGTAAGATCTTCTTTCTTGCGGAAATGCCCGGAGTAACTGTCACGCAGAACTCTTTTTTGAATTTTTTGTGCAAACCCTTTCCGGCACAAGGTTCTTGCTGTCAAGGGTGTAATTCCATGCAGTTCAAGCTTATCGGCCGGTATTTCTCCGCTTTGCGCCAATGCCTCCAGGGCCTTTTTTTGCGCGGGGGCTTTGCCCAGTCCGGCAAGGGCGGCTTTGCCCGCTTCTGTCAAGAGATAAAAGCTGCATAGTTTTTCCTTGAACTTTCTGCCTATCTCGAATTCAGCTATGACTGTCTTTTTGGCTGTCAATGCTCTCAAGACTGAAATGCCTCCGAACTCCTTTGCAATTTCTTTGCGTGAGGCGGCACCGTTTTTCTGCAAGTAAACGTACAACAGCTTTTCCGCGGGAGAGGCGTCCTCCGCCAGGGCACCGGCAACAGCCTGGTATTTAGGCGTGCTTTTGATGCTGCCGCCTCCAGGTACGAACAGCCTCATCGCTTCAGCAAGGGAGCAAAGATAGTATTTAGAAATCCACTTTGCCGTTTCCAGCATCTGATTATCAAACCATGGCTCCAGTCCAAGCGTATCAATGACGTCTTTCAGCTCTTCCCCGCCCGATTCTGCTTCGCTCGTACTTACAACGAAACCTTCGACCATTTGGTGACCGAAAGGCACGATTACGCGCCAGCCTTTATCCACGAAGTCAAATTCATCGCCCAGCCTGTATGTAAATTGCTTGAACAGACTTTTTACCGGCAGGTTAATTGCTATATTGGCAAACTTCATTTTACACCTCGCATCTAAAAAAGAGAGCAAGGACTAAAAAGTCCCTGCTCTTAGCCTTGCTTAGTAAATTCTTGATACATCGGGAAAATCCTTCTCAAAGTCCTGCCTGGCTGCGCAGAGTTTCCACCTTGTCAAGACGCTCCCAAGGAAGATCAAGGTCATTGCGGCCCATGTGACCATAGGCAGCCGTCTGCCGGTAAATCGGCCGGCGAAGGTCAAGAGTCTTGATAATGCCCGCCGGGCTTAAGGTGAAATTCTTCTTTACGAGGGCAATGATGGCTTCCTCGCTCAGTTTGCCCGTGCCAAAGGTCTCGATTGAGATTGAAACGGGTTTGGCAACCCCAATCGCGTAAGCAAGCTGAATTTCACATTTGTCGGCAATGCCTGCCGCCACAAGGTTCTTTGCAACGTAGCGTGCCGCGTAGGCTGCGCTTCGGTCAACCTTGGTCGGATCCTTACCGGAAAAGGCTCCGCCGCCATGTCGGGCCATACCTCCGTAAGTATCGACTATAATCTTGCGTCCGGTCAGTCCCGCGTCGCCCTGAGGTCCGCCTATAACGAAACGGCCCGTAGGATTTATGTAATATTTTGTGGCGGAATCAAGCAAAGCTGCCGGAACAACCGGCTCAATCACGAATTCCCTGATGTCTCTTTCAATTTGCGCGTTGGCAGCCTCGGGGCTGTGCTGAGTCGAAATCACGATTGTGTCGACTCTTACCGGCCTGTCGTCATCGTATTCCACAGTGACCTGGGTCTTGCCGTCCGGTCTGAGATAGTTCAGCGTTTTGTTCTTGCGCACTTCGGACAACCTGCGGGCAAGCTTGTGCGCCAGAGAAATCGGCAGCGGCATGTATTCGTCGGTCTCGTTGGTCGCAAAGCCGAACATCATACCCTGGTCGCCTGCGCCGACTGAGCTTTCCTCTTCTGTTTCACCGCTTCTTGCTTCGAGGGCGTTATTGACGCCGAGGGCAATATCCGGCGACTGTTCGTCAATCGAGGTCAGAATGCCGCAGGTATGGCCGTCAAAACCGTATTTAGCCCGGTCATAGCCTATAGATACGATTGTTTCCCTTGCGATTTTCGGTATGTCAACGTAGCATTCCGTCGTTATTTCTCCGACTATGTGCACCTGTCCCGTAGCCACAAGCGTCTCGCAGGCAACTCTGGCCATGGGGTCCGCGGCAAGGACGGCATCCAAAATCGCGTCGGAGATCTGGTCCGCTATTTTATCGGGATGTCCTTCTGTAACTGATTCTGAAGTAAATAGTTTTTTCAAGTCAAATTCTCCCTCCCTGCTATAAGCTGCAATTAAAAACGCTCTCAGAATGAGAGCGTCAAGTTTGTCTGCAAATCTTGCCCATCTCACAATTTTCATTGTAGGACTTAGCACCGTTTCGGTCTCGGACCAAATGGTTGCTGCAGCTTCATCGGGCCATTCCCTCCGCCAACTCTTGATGAGTTAATATTAAATTTACAAGGTGTATTATAAACTATCCGGCAGTAAATAACAAGCTATTTATTTATTGCCGCCTTCACTTCATCCAGCAGCCTGTTGGCAACCTCGAACTTCGTCATTTTTTCGAGACTCCTTGCCGTCCCGTCGGGGAAAAGAAACCTGACTACGTTGGTATCACAGTTAAAACCTGCTCCGGCGAGCGTGACGTCATTAGCCACAATCATATCAAGATTTTTCTTTTGGATCTTTTCAGCAGCATTTGCGAGCAAATTTTGTGTTTCCGCCGCAAAACCGACCAGGAACTGATGCTTTTTCAATTCTCCGAGCCTTTTAAGAATGTCGGGATTTTTTTCAAGAACTACCGTCAACGGCTCGTCCGTCGATTTCTTGATTTTTTGGTCCGCAACTTCCCGCGGGCAGTAGTCGGCAACGGCGGCTGCTTTGACAACCACGTCAGCGGCGGCGTATTCAGTCAGAACGGCTTCCATCATTTCACGCGTTGTCTCCACGTTCACAACCTTGACGTAAGGCGGCGGCTGCAATGCGGAAGGCCCGCTTACCAAAACAACTTCCGCACCGCGTTCAGCGGCTGCCTGTGCGACGGCATAACCCATTTTCCCGCTTGACCTGTTGCCGACAAAGCGGACGGGGTCGAGAGGTTCGCGGGTACCGGCCGCCGTAATCAGGATCTTCAGGCCTGTCAGGTCACCTGTCTTTAGGGCTATATGGCGCCTGAGGAAGGAAATTATTTCCGCAGGCTCCGGCAAACGCCCTACGCCCGTAGTGCCGCACGCCAAAAAACCGCTGGCCGGCGGCATGATTACGCAGCCATATTCCTGCAGTTTCTTTAAATTGCTCTGTGTCGCCGGATTGACATACATCTGGCTGTTCATGGCAGGGCAAAAGACTATCGGGGACCTGGCCGCCAGTATGACAGTTGATAAAAGGTCATCGGCTATTCCCGCGGCCGCCTTTGCCAGAATATTGGCGGTGGCCGGGGCTATGACAAGATAGTCTGCCCACTCAGCCAGGGAAATGTGTTCAACATTGAACTCCCGGTGTTTCTCCCACATATTTACGGCAACGGCATTACCGCTGATTTCCTTAAAAGTCAGCGGCGTGACAAATTCAGCTGCCGCCTCCGTCATTACAACCCGAACCTGGGCGCCTTCCTTGCGCAGCTTGCTGACAAGGTCTGCCGCCTTATAAACGGCAATTCCGCCGGTAACGCCCAAAACTATCTTCTTACCCTTAAGCACTGTCGGTTCCCCCTACTTAATGCCTGTTTTTGTGCGCTCATACGTTATTTTGTCGCTGCCGATTTCTTCAAGAGCAACAGTAACGGCCTTGTTTGACTTTGATTCAACGAGGCTTTGCGCTCCGGCCAGAAGCTCCCTTGCGCGTTTGGCGCTTAAAATCACCAGCGTGTACTTGCTGTCTACTTTTTCAGCCAGATAATCTATCGAAGGTTTAACCATTGACATTATTTTCACCGCTCCTCACATATGCCGTTCTGGCAAATCTCATCTACAATAAAAAACGTTCTAACCGCACGGTTGCGCTCAGCATCAATAATGTTGCCGACTTTGTTCGCGGCTTTTTCCACCTCGTCGTTGACTATTATGTAATCATACTTCGAGGCATAAGCCAGTTCGGAGGTAGCGGCACTTAATCTGCGCTTGATAACCTCCTCCGTAGCGGTGCCTCTCTTATAAATACGTTTGCTTAATTCATCTAGCGAGGGCGGCACGATGAAAACAAAGACTGCATCGGGAAAGGTTTTCTTAACCTGCAGGGCGCCCTGCGGGTCTATCTCCAAAACCACGTCCCTGCCCTGATTCAATATGTCCATGACATACGAACGGGGAGTTCCGTAGCAGTTTCCGTAAATTTCAGCATACTCAAGCAAGTCGTTGCCGGTTATCATCTCCTGAAATTTTTGCCGTGAAACAAAAAAATAATTTACTCCGTCTGTTTCTCCCTTGCGCGGCGCGCGTGTAGTCGCTGAAACCGAGTAAGCCATTTCCGGACGCATTTCGCAAAGCCTGTGGCAAATTGTGCCCTTGCCTGCTCCCGACGGGCCGGATAAAACCAAAAGGACTCCCTGTGGTTTCATTCCTCGTCCTCCCCTTGCGCTTGTTCTTCCTGTTCTTCCACTCCGGCCTGATAAAGTCTGTTGGCAATAGTTTCGGGCTGTATGGCGGAAAGAATGATGTGGTTGCTGTCCACAATCAAGACCGCTCTTGTTCTTCTGCCGTACGTGGCGTCGATGACGACGCCACGCTCCTTGCCCTCCTGAATAATTCTTTTGATAGGCGCTGATTCCGGCCCGATGATGGCAATGATTCGGTGCGCGGCTACTATGTTTCCAAAACCGATATTTATCAATCTCATTTCCATAAGCTCACCTCTTCCGCATCATTCTATGTTCTGAACCTGCTCCCTGATTTTCTCGATCTCGCCCTTAATTTCCACCATGACCTGCGTTATGGTGAAGTCATTGGCCTTTGAAGCTATGGTGTTCGCTTCCCTGTTAAACTCCTGTATCAGGAAATCCATTTTTCTGCCAACCGGCTGCTTGCTCTGCAGCATGAGGGCGAACTGTTTCAGATGGCTTTTGAGGCGCACTATTTCTTCGGTAATGTTAACCCTGTCGGCAAAGATCGCTACCTCCTGTATCAATCTTTCAGGCTCGGCTGCTTGATCATAATTCTTCAACAATTCGTTAATTCTTTCCCCGAGCCTCCTGTCATACTCTTGTACGACTTCGGGCGCCCTTTCCTCAACAGTTCTCAGCTTCTCCTCGATTAATGACGCTCTTTGTTCCAGATCCCTGCCGATGTTGGCGCCTTCCGCAACGCGCATCGCTACAAGATTTCGCAATGCCTCTTCAATCGCAGCAAGCACCGCTGGCCAAAGGAGCTCCACGTCAAAATAACCTTCTTTGGCCGAAATAACATCCGGACAACGGGCGATATACATGACCTCGGCCTGTTCCTGCAGCTTGGCGTCCCCGCAGCCAACGGCTTCGGAGACCTCCCTCAATGCGTTATGATAGGCAAGCGCCAGTGCCTTGTCTACCTTAACCTTGCAGCCTTCCGGGTTGGAATAGTCGGCGGAAATGAAGACGTCCACCCTGCCGCGACTCACAGTTGCCAGGATTTCCTTCCTGATCTTGTCCTCAAGCGCGTTTAAGAATCTGGGCATCCTGACTGCAACCTCGTTATAGCGATGGTTGACAGTCTTCATTTCTATCACGAAGTTGAAATTATCGTCGTTATATTCGCCACGGCCAAAACCGGTCATGCTCTTTAACAAGTTATAGCCTCCCATCAGTCTTTTTTGTCACAGCTTTAGTTCATGTTTGCCAGATGAAAGCGAAATTCGCGTTCTCCCGCAAGCCCGTCATCAATTTTAAGGATCAGGGGCAGCAAAGGGTTTAGCTTTGCCGGTTCAAAATAAAAATAGTACTGAAGATTCCAGACAGGCGACTTGATTTTGATAGTATCCGGAAGCGGAGGCTCCTTTTCTGACGGCTGTTTTTGTTTAGGCGTCACGGGCTTAAGCAACTTGGAGTCAGCCGCGTCCTTAATGTTCACGGGTTTTTCAATAACCTTCTC
This sequence comes from Acholeplasmataceae bacterium, assembly GCA_012744295.1. GTDB lineage: Bacteria > Bacillota > Negativicutes > Acidaminococcales > Acidaminococcaceae > JAAYIB01. The sequence goes on along the minus strand of JAAYIB010000021.1, from coordinate 18,491 downwards.
CGTCATCGCGGCGGCAACAAGCTCGGCGTGGTAAGGCAAAAGGCTTTTCCCGTCCTGCAGGATTTTCGTCATAAGCTTATCAGGCGCAAGTTTTTCCGGAGCGTCGATAATCGCACCGACAATAAAAACCTGCTCATACGCCGAGGCAAGGTCACTGCTCTCTTTCAGCTTGATTTCCTCGTACGCCCTGGTCTTGTTCTGCGCATCCATCGCGACGATCAAGTAAGGCGTGAAAACTATTATCCGTTCTGCGTCGGCATATACGTTCTCGTTAAGCTGTTCGGGCACAGTCCAGGGTTTTTGCAGCTCGCCGGCCGCCAGCTCCGCCCGGGTGCGTCCGTATTCCTGCGCCGCGCCGATCATTTGGTCGCTGACTTTCTGCAGGGCCAGCGCCTGCTGACAGAAGAACGCCAGCAGCAATACTGCCATAATTAATATTTTCATATTCGCACCGCCTTACCGGTCATTACCTGCAGACGAGCTTTGCCCGATTCCACAAGTTTGTTTGACCAATAAACAATATAACATTATACTGAGATTGGTTTTATTAAACTTTTTCATGTAATTATATAATATCCATTACTTTGACGCAAATAATATTGAACAAATTGCATGATTTGCACAAAAGAAGGTGAAATGTTTTGAATCTCGAAGGAATTGTCGTATGCGTGCTCGTGCAAAAAATTAAAGAAGCCCTCCTGGGCGGCCGCATCGTGAAGATCGCAATGCCGACCCGGTCCTCCCTGTTGCTGCAGGTGCGCAAGGGCAGGGAAACAATCCCTCTGTTATCAGACTTCGGCGGCCCTTCGCCTTTACTCTACCTGCCAGAAGTGATGCCGGAGAATCCTGACTCGCCTCCGTCCTTCTGCATGCTGCTCAGAAAGCAGCTCGAAGACGGCCGCATAACGAAAATAAGCCAACTCGGCCTTGATCGCGTCATAAAGATTGAGATTGACACTTTGGGTGCTGCCAGGCAGATTGTAACGAAAACCTTGATTTTCGAACTGACAGGGAGGAACGGAAACGTTATCTTCGCAGAAAACGATATCATTATTGACGCGTTGCGCCATGTCGGCAGGAACATGTCTTCCTTCCGTCTGATTCTGCCGGGCCGGGAGTATCTGCCGCCGCCTCCGCAAACAGGGCTCTCGATTGTCGAAGCCTGCCCCGCAACAATTATAAATCTATTGTCCGAGCAAGTCGCCGCCAACTGCTTAGACGGTCTTATTGCCTGCACTACAGGCATCGGTAAGTTCACAGCCTTACAGCTATTGCGTCAAAGCGGCATAAATCCTGCTGCAGAGGTTTTAAGCGAAGAGGAAAAAACTGCCCTTGCGGGAGCAATTGCATCCTTGCAGCAGCTGATACGTCAACATGTCGAAGGCAGCCGACCGGTCTATGGCATAGTTACGAAGCAAAACCGTATGAACACAGCCTCCTTGAGCCGGCCGCTGCTTGAACCTTCGGACCGCCTGAGCTGCATCTGTTTCCCATCGCTGAACGATGCCTTAATAGCGGCGGCAACGCTTGTACCGCTGCAAACTTCAGAACGCGAGCTTCTGCAAAAAACCATTTCCGCTATGCTCGCACGCACTGAGAAAAAGGCCGCCGCTCTTGCCCGGGACCTTATCGAGGCCGAAGATGCCGAAAGCTATAAGGTAAAAGCCGACACTTTGATGGCCAACATCTACAAACTGGAAAAAGGCCTCTCAAGCTGCATACTGGCAAATATTTACACGGACGAAGAGCTTTCAATCGAGCTCTCAGAGCTGCATACGCCGGTCGAGAATGCCCAGCTTTATTACAGACGCTATAACAAATTCAAAAGAGCGGTTAACGAAATCAAGAAGCAGCTGGCGGAAACGGAAGACGCTCTGACATATCAGAAATCGCTTGAAGCTTCCTTGCAAACAGCGGACAAAAAGTCCGAGCTTGCCGAAATCAAGCAGGAATTGGTTGAAGCAGGATTGCTTCCCGAAAGCAAGAAAGGCCGCCGTTCCCATACCCTTGAAAAATCCCAGCCCCTCGAACTGACCCTTGCTTCCGGCACAGTCATGCTCATCGGCAAGAACAACGTACAGAACGACAGGGTTACTTTCGTCCTCGGCAAACCTCAGGACACGTGGTTTCATGCGAAAAACATTCCCGGCTCCCATGTTATATTAAAAACTGCTTTACGAGAGCCTTTAACCGACGAAATGCTGGTGGCTGCGAGGCTTGCCGCTTTTTTCAGCAAAGCGCGTGATTCTTCAAACGTACCCGTAGACTTCACTTCGAGGCGTTTCGTACGCAAGCCTTCCGGCGCCAAACCGGGCTTTGTCATCTACACAAACCAGAAGACGCTGTATGTGACACCGGACAAGGACGAAGCAGCAGTATTGTTAAATCAGCGTTAAGGTCAAGCAATTGAAATTCTGTAAAAATAAAGCCGTGCGCTTTCACGATAGGGTTATACTTTCGGCGTCATGCATAACGCTGACACCAACAGCACCTTCGACGAGAGCCACGGCCTCATTTTTTCTTTTCTTACAGCTCGATTGAGCTTGCTCTTGCAAGGGCATCCTTAGCCTGGACAATCAGTCTTTCTATGACGTCCTTGCAGGGAAGGATGTCGTTCAAGACATTAAGGCTTTGTCCGGCAAGAACCGCACCGCGTTTCGTGTCGCCTTCAACAGCCCCCATCCGGTTAGTGCCGGTTGCCAGCTTGTCAAGTTCCTCCTGTGGAGCCCCGGAACGTTCCAAGGCAAGGAATTCTTCCGTAAAATCATTCTTGAGGCAGCGTACCGCATGGCCTCTGGAAAAGCCTGTGACTGCGGAGTCGGTGTCGGTTGCATTAATAATTGCCTCCTTTGCCGCAGGATGCGTGGGACACTCCGTTGTCAGGATGAAGCGCGAACCAATCTGCACGCCGTCGGCTCCCATAAGGAGAGCGGCAGCCATTGCCCTGCCGTCGGAAATGCCGCCGGCAACAACGACCGGGATTTCGTGATGTTTTGCCAGAACATTGCTCATCAACGCCATAGTGGTCTGGGTGCCGATGTGTCCGCCCGCTTCCAGTCCTTCCATAATCATTGCATCCGCGCCTGACTTCTCAATCCGGTCTGCAAGCTTGACGTTTGGAACAACCGGTATAACCTTGACTCCTGCAGCCTTCAGTTTAGGGATATGAGGCACGGGATTGCCGGCGCCCAATGTCACGAACTGAACTTTTTCTTCGCAGGCAATATCAACTATTTCAGAAGCATTCGGAGCCATCAACATCACATTTACACCGAAGGGCTTATCGGTAAGGCTCTTGGCTTTTTTTATTTCCGCGCGCACCCACTCGCTGGTACGCCCACCTGCTGAAATTATGCCGGCCCCGCCTCCGTTGGAAACGGCCGCCGCCAAATTGGCATCTGAAGTCCAGGCCATGCCGCCCTGGATTATTGGATATTTTATTCCGAGTAAAGAAGTTAATCTTGTTTTCATCTGCAAACCTCCCGCTTGAATTTCATCTCTTTCATCTTTAAATTATAACATTACCGGACTGATATTCCAATCAGTTGTTAGTTTCATCGTAAATTTTTACCTTCTTTAACTTTTGGTAACATTGACATAAAAACGCAAATACATTAGAATTTCAACAAGATGTTCAATAATTTAACACTCAGGAGGCTTTATAATGAAAAGAATCAGTGACGAGGTAAAATATGGCTCAACACGTGCCGCCCATCGTTCTTTATTCTATGCCATGGGTTACACTGAAGACGAAATCAAGCGCCCTTTGATCGGTGTCGTTAACGCACAAAACGAAATTATTCCCGGGCACATCCATCTTGACCAGATTGCCCAGGCGGTTAAATACGGTATTCTGGAAAACGGAGGAACACCAATCGAATTCCCTGCCATCGGCATCTGCGACGGCATTGCGATGGGACACAAAGGCATGAAGTATCCTTTGGTCAGCAGAGAACTGATTGCCGACAGCATCGAAGCCATGGCCGTCGGGCATGCCTTTGACGGCCTGGTCCTGATACCCAACTGCGACAAAATCGTTCCCGGCATGCTTATGGCCGCAGCCAGGCTGAATATTCCGGCCATCGTCGTCAGCGGCGGCCCGATGCTGCCAGGCAGGCGCAACGGCGTTGATATCAGCGTCAGCACCGCCTTCGAAGCTGCAGGACGTTTCGAGGCCGGAAAGATTTCGGCTGAGGAACTGGCCGACGTGGAAACCCATGCCTGTCCCGGCTGCGGTTCCTGTGCAGGCCTCTTTACCGCCAACACCATGAATTGCCTCACCGAAGTTCTCGGCATGGGTCTCCCCGGCAACGGCACCATTCCCGCCGCCTATTACGGCGCAAGGATAAATTTGGCAAAAACTGCCGGCAAAAGAATTATGTCTTTAGTGGAAAAAAATATCTGTCCGCTTGACATCATGACGCCTGCGGCTTTTAAGAACGCTATTACGGTCGACATGGCCATCGGCGGCTCGTCCAACACAGCGCTCCATCTTCCCGCAATTGCGCACGAAGCGAATGTCCCGCTGCCGTTGCCGCTCTTTGATGAAATCAGCAAAAAAACCCCTTACCTGACTAAACTGAGTCCCGGCGGCTCACATCACATAATCGATCTCTACGAAGCCGGCGGCATCAATGCGGTTATGGCGGAGCTTGACAAGCTGAACCTTTTGGACAGGGAAGTCCTGACAGTGACGGGAAGAACAATCGGCGAGAACTTCCTCGGTACAAAGAACCAACGTCCGGACGTGCTTCATTCTGTCGAAAATCCTTACAGCAAAACCGGCGGCATCGCAATTCTGACAGGCAACATTGCCAAAGAATGCAGCGTTGTCAAGGAAAGCGCGGTCGCGCCCGAAATGCTTGTACACACGGGTCCTGCCCAGGTCTTCAACTCCGAGGAGGAAGCGATTGAGGCTATCGTGCAAAAGAGAATTCAAAAGGGCGACGTCATCGTTATCCGTTACGAAGGCCCCAAGGGCGGCCCCGGAATGAGGGAAATGCTTAATCCTACCTCGGTGCTGGCCGGTATGGGCCTTGACAAGGATGTTGCTCTCCTTACGCACGGGCGCTTCTCCGGCGCTACACGCGGCGCCTGCATCGGCCACATTTCCCCTGAGGCTTTCGAAGGAGGCAGCATCGGTCTTGTTCGTAACGGCGACATTATCAGCATTGACATTCCCGGACGCAAGCTGAATGTTGAACTCTCCGACGAAGAACTGGCGGAACGCGCCAAAGCCTGGGTCCGTCCCGAGCCAAAGGTTAAAACCGGTTACCTTGCACGCTACGCCGCGCTTGTATCTTCAGCAGCCAAAGGCGCCATTCTCGAAGTTCCCAAATAATAATTTAAATCGGAATTGGAAAAACGCTTCGTCTTCATAATATGAAGACGAAGCGTTTCTTGTTACCCTTATATTAACGGAACATCCTAAGTATCATATAAACAGCCGCTATCGCTAAGAACACCAGCAGAAAAGCCGGCAGCAGCACAAAAACAACCCCCGCTGCCGCGACCAGGAAAAGCAGCTGCCAGATAATCCCAAGTCCGCCGCCGATTTTTACGCTCGTTTGAAAAATGCGGGGACCGCCTGTTTCGCTTTGCCGGTCTGTACCGTCGGCTCTGCCTGAGCCTCCTTCGACAGTTTCGTCATCGATTGTTACGCCCTCGAATGTGTCTCTTTCATCAGGCAGCAATATCTTTGTTTCCGCTGGTTCGTTCGGAGCCTGGCAGTTGGGGCATTCCTTCAAGGCTTCAACATATTCATAACCACATTTTTTGCATTGCATTAACTATTCCTCCTATGACGAAAACATCATAATCAAAAAACCTTCCTCACTGCAATACCTGGGATCGTTCCTTTCAATTAGCAGGCTTTCCCGGATTTTGCCGGCGGCTGCCTCAACGGAGGCCTGAGTCGGCGAATTCCTAAGCGAAGAGGTGCTTTCTTCCACGCGCAAAAAAGTCGTGCCGTTAAGCGTCACATAGGTCTCTATTACGGCCTCTGCCCATAGCAGGACAGAATCAACGGCTTCAAGGCGGCCCTTCCTGCAAAAATCCTGCCACAGCCTTATTGCAAGCAGGATATCATGCTGCGAGAAATTGCCTTCCCTCATTCTCTTTTGTATCTGCGAAGCAACTTCGTCCGCAATCTTGCCCGAACTAGGCTCATAGTCCTTAACAGCGGTCTGTCGACCAAAGCCCTGGGGCTTGACATAGGTTGAATAGACAAAGACCAGATGACGAATGAGCATCGGATGACGCGCAATAAACGCTTTTTTGTCGGCTCCCGGCTCCTGGATTCTGAACCAGTCGTGGCAACAGGCAAAAATGTCGCGCAAGCGCTTGCGGGCAAGCTTGCCGATTTTCAGGCCTCTGATATAATTCATCACCATGGTGTTGCCGTAAAAACAATGCCCTACAAACAGCATATCCTTTGTATCAAGCGCTTCTTCTATCGGCAGATTTAAAACATACTGCTCTCCGGTCAGAAAATCCGTACAAATAAAATAGTTGTCTTCCGTCAAGCCGTCAACCGAAAAGACAGCTAACTTGGCTTTCAGCAATTCCTCAATCAGTTCAGGATGTTTTGAGGCACCATGTTTCGCAAAATGTGCCAACGGCGTATCATCGTACCTCAGCAAATGATAGTCAAGCAAGAAATAGTCCCAGAAGCACTGCCAGAATTCGTCTGTTTCTGGTTCCTCCTCGGTTTCACCCTCGGGGAAAATCCCTTGATAAAGATACAGCGCGCGGTCAAGGTCCGGGTTGAACTCTTTTTTCTGGTAGTATTGATGAAGTTCGTCCAGCAAACTTTGCAGGATGTTGCCGATGTTAAGGAAAATCTTAACCGGTGCGTTGGGCGTCGCAAGACGCTTCAAATTAGCCTTTTGCGGCCATAATTCATCCTTTTCGTTAAGAAGACGCAGAAAATCCTCGGCACCCAGCAGCTTTTCGGCAGCCAGTCTCGGCGCCGAAGCACTGGTTATGCCTTTTTTAGCCTTTAAATACACGAAAAGAGACGCACAGGTATCGAGAAAAAAGCTTACGCTTTCACGCTCAAGCTTGAAGTCGGAGACATTGCGGCTGCACCAGGCAACCGCGTCAATGAAATCATACTCGGTCATGTCGCCGAGAAAGGTTTCAGCGTAGCCAAGGTAGAGGCAAAGCATCATCAGCTGCTGCCAACGGCTTTGCAGCATGGCGTCCTCCGCACCCTTCCAGGCTTCCTTGCGAACAAAACCCTCCGCGTACTCTCTGCGCAGCAGCATATTCCAGTTTTCATCATGTTCGTAAAATTCCGCAATTATGTCATAAACGTTTTGCATCATTGCCTCGCTGTCATTTCAAAGTAATAATATTATAGCACGCTCCTCGTGCCTGTTCAAACATGAACCTCTGCCCACGTCCGCAAAAGCGCAAGACTGCCCGCCTTATGGGCGGGCAGTCATTACGAAATTTTCATTTCTGATTTCAGATAGCCCCAATCGCTTTTCGCAGCTCGGCAATCTCGGCATTTTCCAGATATTCATCATAATTGTACTTACGGTCAATCAGCCCGTTTGGCGTTATTTCAATAACGCGGTTGCAAACTGTTGACAAAAGCTGATGATCGTTAGAGCGTAAAAGCAACGTACCGCTGTAATCCTTGAGTCCGTTGTTCAATGAGGTTATCGATTCCAGGTCGAGATGGTTTGTCGGTTCGTCCAACAACAAGACGTTGGCACCCGAAAGCATCATTTTAGCGAACATGCAGCGCACCTTTTCACCGCCGGAAAGAACATTGGCAGCCTTCTGCGTCTCCTCCCCGGAAAAAAGCATTCTGCCCAGAAAACCTCTGAGGAAGGTTTCTTCCTGGTTGGCAGAATACTGTCTCAGCCAGTCAACGAGATTGTCCCCGGACACGAAGTACTTGCTGTTGTCCTTGGGGAAATAGGCACGACTGGTAGTGATGCCCCACTTAAACTCGCCCGAATCGCTCTCGGTCTCGCCAAGCAGAATTTGCATGAGAGCTGTCTGGATCTGTCCGTTGCCTCCAACCAAAGCAACCTTGTCCCCCTTGTCAAGAGTGAACGAAATGTCACGGAATAGCACTTCACCGTCAATTGATTTCGAGATGTTGGAGACGGACAGGATTTCATCGCCTGCTTCCCTATCCGGCTTAAAGTTAATGTAAGGATACCTTCGGGTTGAAGGCTTTATATCGTCAAGCTCGATTTTTTCCAAAAGTCTTTTGCGCGAAGTTGCCTGTTTGGACTTGGAGGCGTTGGCGCTGAAGCGCTGGATGAAGGTCTGCAGTTCCTTGATTTTATCCTCTTTCTTTTTGTTGGCGTCCTTAGCCATTTGCAAAGCCATTTGGCTAGACTCCTGCCAGAAGTCATAGTTGCCTACATAAATCTGCACGCTGCTGAAATCAAAATCCGCGATGTGCGTACAAACCTGATTAAGAAAATGGCGGTCATGCGAAACGACAAGCACGATGTTCGGAAAAGAAGCCAGAAAATCCTCAAGCCAGGCAATCGAATTGTAATCAAGGTTATTGGTAGGCTCGTCCAAAAGCAGGACGTCGGGAGTACCGAATAGTGCCTGTGCCAGCAGCACCCTGACTTTTTCCTTGCCACTGAGTTCGGCCATCATTTTCTCATGCAGCTCTACAGGTATGCCAAGTCCGGCCAAAAGACGAGCAGCCTCAGTTTCAGCTTCCCAACCGTTAAGTTCGACAAACTCTCCTTCAAGCTCTGATGCCTTCATGCCGTCTTCATCAGAAAAATCTTCCTTGGCATAAAGAGCTTCCTTTTCCACCATGATGTCATAAAGTCTTTTATGACCCATAATTACTGTTTTCAAAACCTGCTGATCGTCAAAGGCATACTGGTCCTGCTTCAAAACGGCAAGTCTCTGTCCCTTGTCTATAATCACGTCGCCGGAACTTGCTTCAAGCTCTCCGGCCAATATCTTCAGGAAGGTTGACTTGCCCGCACCATTGGCGCCGATTAAGCCATAACAGTTTCCTTCCGTGAACTTCAGATTTACATCTTCAAATAAGACACGCTTGCCAAACCTGAGCGTTAGTCCTTGCGTTATAATCATTAGCTGCTGCTCGCTCCTTTTAACTGTTTATAGTGTTACAATTGTATCACACAAATATGTCTTAGTCCAACCGACACAAAAAGCCTTGCACAGGCAAGGCTTTTTCTCGTCATTGCTTGTCTTCATAGATACACAGCTCTGCAAGCGGACAATCGGGGCAGAGCGGCTTCCTGGCCTTGCAGAGCTTGCGGCCATGCCAGATCAGCCAATGATGAGCCTCGCCCCATTTTTCACGAGGAATCGTTTTCATCAAGTCCTTTTCCACCGCCAGCGGGTCTTTGCCGCAAGACAGACCAAGTCGGTGCGAAACCCTAAATACGTGAGTATCCACAGCTATTGCCGGAACATTAAACACCACGCTGGCTATCACGTTTGCCGTTTTCTTGCCGACGCCGGGCAAAGTCATCAAGTCCTCAATACTTGAAGGAACTTCGCCGTTAAAGTTCTCGAGCAGCCTTTGGCACGTGCTTAGAATGTTTTTAGCTTTTGCCCGGAACAAACCGCAGTCGCGAATCATTTCCTCCATTTGCTCCTGAGTCAGTCCGGCCATTTTCTGCGGCGAAGCATACCTGGGAAAAATTCTTGCAGTAATCTTGTTCACCCGTTCGTCCGTGCACTGGGCCGACAAAATCACAGCGACAAGAAGCTCGAAGGGAGATTCATAATGCAGCGCTGTTTCCATCCCCCCGTAGGTTTCTTCAAGACATGCAAGTATTTCCTTCTTCCTGCCTTTAAGCATCAGTTGGTAAGGCTCCTTACGGGCGCAGGAATCCTTCCGCCCCGGTCAATAAAAACATCGGGCTTGAAGGCGTTCACTGCCATAACCGGGCAATGTCCGAGCAGACCGCCGAATTCGACCGTATCACCGACCTTCTTGCCGGGTACGGGAATAAGACGAACCGCGGTAGTCTTGTTATTAATCATGCCAATGGCTGCCTCATCGGCAATAATTGCGGAAATGGTCCTGGCCGTAACCGTTCCGGGAATTGCTATCATGTCAAGGCCGACCGAACAGACGCAGGTCATCGCCTCCAATTTTTCCAAAGAAAGACTGCCGCGTTCAACTGCCGCAATCATGCCCGCATCTTCACTGACCGGGATAAAGGCGCCGCTCAAACCGCCGACATAGCTTGAAGCCATCAGGCCGCCCTTTTTAACCGCGTCATTGAGCAGGGCAAGAGCCGCGGTCGTTCCCGGTCCTCCGCAGCTTTCCAGCCCCATTTCTTCCAGAATATGTGCCACGCTGTCACCGACTGCCGGCGTAGGCGCGAGTGACAAGTCGATGATGCCAAATTCCGTATTCAGGCGTCTTGCAGCTTCTTGGGCAACCAACTGCCCCACACGGGTTATTTTAAAAGCTGTTTTCTTGATTGTTTCGGCAACAGCGCCAATATCCCGACCCCTTACATCTTCCAGCGCTCTTTTCACGACTCCGGGTCCGCTTACGCCGACGTTGATAACTGTCTCGGGTTCCGTGACACCATGAAAAGCACCAGCCATAAAGGGATTGTCAGGTACAGCGTTGCAGAAAACAACGAGCTTGGCGCAGGCAATGGCGTCCCTGTCAGCTGTCATTTCAGCCGCAGCCTTGATGATTCGGCCCATTTCCGCAACTGCGTCCATGTTAATGCCGCACTTCGTCGAACCAATTGCAACCGAGGAACAAACTATGTCGGTCACGGACAGCGCTTCGGGAATGGAGGCAATCAAGATCCTGTCGCCTTTGGTATAACCCTTGTCAACCAGGGCCGAGAAGCCGCCGATAAAATTGACGCCTATCGCTTTAGCGGCGGCGTCCAAAGCTTTCGCCAAGGGTACGTAGCTATTTGTGTCGCAGCTTTCGCCAATCATCGAAATCGGAGTTACAGAAATCCTTTTGTTAATGATGGGAACACCAAACTCGGTTTCCAGATCCTCGCCGACCTTTACCAGGCGTTCGGCTTTGTGCGTAATCTTGTCATAAATTTTCTGTGCGGTGACATTTATGTCGGGATGGGCGCAGTCCCTGAGGCTGATGCCCATGGTGATTGTTCTTACGTCAAGATTGTTTTCGGTTATCATCCTGTTGGTTTCTAAAATATCCTTAATGTCAAACATGACTGCCTCCTCAGATTTGGTGCATTGCCGTAAATATTTCTTCGTGCTGCACCCGGATGTCAACCCCGATTTCCCGGCCGAGCTCTGTCGCCAGGTCTTTAAGATTCTTCAGGCTGATGTCAGAGCCTGACATGTCTGCAATCAAAACCATGTTGAAGAAGCCTTCAAGTATGTTTTGATTGATATTCAAGATATTTACCCCGTGTGCAGCCAGCAGGCAGCTGACCTTGGCAATGATGCCTACCCTGTCTTTACCGACGATTGTCAATACTATACGCATCGCATCTTCATCCTTTCTTTATGCACAATCAGACTTTTCAAGTTGAATAATAGTATTATTATACGCATTGCCCAGGCTGAATTCAACTTTTTCAGGAAAAAACCGGCAATCGTCGGTCCCAACCTTGCCAGGCAACAGGCAATTCAAGGCTTGATTGGCTTTTTTCATAAGGCAGAGCCTCAGACTCAGCGGGCCGCGCCCTTGATTATTTCCAAGAGCCACTCGGCTGTCTTATAGAGATCCTCCTCGAGAATGAATTCCTCACAAGTGTGAACCTTTTGCATGCCGATACCCAAAATTGTGCACTCTATGCCGAGTTTGTTGAAATTGTTCGCGTCGCTGCCTCCGCCCGTTTCGCCAAGCGTTGCGACAAGTTCGGCCCTATCGGCGGCTTCTTTGGCAAGCCGGACATTTCCGCTTTCGGGAGAAATAACAAAAGCATCATAAGCCCTAAAAACTTCAACTTCAATAGAAACACCGCACTCGGCCGCTCCCTTGAAAAAGGCCTGCCTGATTTCCTCCGTCAATTTGTCCAGCTTATCCTTGCTGCGGCTTCTGGTCTCGCATTCAATTTCCACCAGGTCGGGAATAATGTTGGTCGCACGTCCTCCAGCAATGATACCGACATTACAGGTAGTTTCCTCATCAATGCGGCCCTGCGGCACCCTGCACAAAATCCTGGCCGCGGCCAGGATTGCATTTAACCCTTTTTCCGGTTCAATTCCGGCGTGCGCCGTTTTCCCATGGATTTTCACGGAAATTTTATTTTGCCCCGGCGCGCTGACAACAATTTCTCCGGGCCTGCCGCTGGAATCAAGCGCGTAACCTAATTCCGCCTTTAAGAGCTCCCCGTCTATATTGCGCGAGCCGTTCAGCCCTCCCTCCTCACAGACCGTAAGAACAATCTGCAGTCCTCCATGTTCAAATCCTTGCTCCCGCATGACGCGCAAGGCCTCTAAAATCGCGGCCACGCCCGCTTTATCGTCACCGCCAAGAACGGTCGTGCCATCGGAGGTTATAACCCCGTTCCTTATCCGGGGCTTGACATCGTGGCAGGGCGCCACACAGTCAAGATGTGCGGTCAGCATAATCATAGGCGCTGACGTTTTTGTTCCGCGGAAGGTCGCGATCACGTTACCGCAATTGCCACCTATTGCCGACCCGGCCTCATCTTCGACGACCTCCGCTCCAAGCTTCGACAGCCTTGACTTCATGAGGTCACCTATCTCTCGCTCATTCAGAGAGTTGCTGTTTATCTGTACCAGTTCAAAAAATTCTTGCAGCATCCGTTCCTTGTTTATCATAAAAAACCTCCGTCCTGCGTACTTCTGCCTTTAAGCAAGCACATTATAGCATATCGCCTTTTTTATTGTCCAAGCCTTTCCCGACATCATCAGGGAATGACTTGTAGCCAAAAGAATGTTAGACTATTAATATAGGCTTTTCCAGAAATACGCTGCAACATAAATATACTCGGAAATGAAGGTGGCATAATGCACGAAACACATTTAATGCACGAAACACATTTAAGGAAAGAAAGACAGACCATCAAGCTCGGTCTGATTAAAGCCGTGAACGACCTGTTTCCCGGCGAGACTTTTGAGACCGTTTGCTCAATTCAGGAAAGCGTCTTTTGCAAGTTGGCAGGTTCGGCCCTGTCGGAACGTGAGGTCAGACAGATAGATTCCCGCCTGCGGGAATGGATTAAGGCCGACAAGCCGATCGTGCTGCTTGAAAACCAAAACGGCTATTATCATTATGATGTGGACGGTTTAATCATCAAGTCAATCCATCCTGCGAACGAACGAAGCTCCGATGTCGACCTCTTTAGAATCATACCCTTCTCCAGCGGCTATCTCGTAGACTTTCTGCGTGATGAAACCGAACTTACCTACCCTTACGCAATGCCTCAGAAACTCTACAAAACCTATTGGAAGTCACAGCGCTGGCTAAGCAACATCAATATCGAATTTGTGACAGACACCAACAGATATATCAGGTCGGGCCGGCATCTGGAATTAATCAACATTGCCGAGGCGCTGCAGGAAAAGCAAATATCCGATATTGCCGACATGATTATGAGGGAGCGCAGGGCAGTCAAGGTAATCCTGATTTCCGGGCCTTCATCTTCAGGCAAGACAACCTTTTCCCACCGTTTGTCGACTCAACTGCGAGTTAATGGCCTGACACCTGTACCTCTGGCTCTTGACGATTATTTTCTTGACCGCGAACAAACACCGCTGGATGCTGACGGCAACTATGATTTTGACGCACTCGAGGCTCTGGATCTCAAGCTGCTGGACCGGCAAATCGAACAGCTGATCAACGGTGAAACCGTCGATACGCCTATTTTTGATTTTACCCTGGGGCTGCGCAGCAAGGAGAACAGACGCATGAAATTGGGCCCTTCGGAAATTCTCGTCATTGAAGGCATTCACGCCCTGAACCCTGCCTTGATTGCCAATCTATCCAAGAGCGTCTTCTTCAAAATCTATGTAAGCGCTCTCTTCGGGCTCAACATCGATTATATGAACAGGGTTCCGACAACCGAGGTCAGAATGCTGCGGCGCATGGTCAGAGACGATAAATTCCGCGGTTTTTCTCCGGAGCGCACTCTTACGCAATGGCCGAGCGTAAGACGAGGCGAAGGCAAATACGTTTTCAAATATCAGGAAGAATGTGACGTTATGTTCAACTCCAGCCTGCTCTATGAAATGAATGCCCTAAGAACCTTTGCCGAAACGGCCCTGAAAAAAATTGGTCCCGACAGCATACACTACGAAACACAGCAAAGACTGCTTCGACTGCTCTCCTTTTTTGAACCGATCGATCTTTCACAGGTACCTTTTAATTCCATTCTCAGAGAGTTCATAGGCGGCAACATCTTCCCGCCTTCAGCGCACGAAGAGAACATTGCACTGCAACGGAAGATGTCGGAATCGAGCTGCCGCTGGAAACGACGCCGTTAGAATTTTATCATTCGCCTCCGTCAATATTGACAATTTTCTGAAAATATGTTGTTATATGTTTAGACGGCATCTTTGAGATTTGTCAAAAGGAGGTTTCAAAATGAAAACCTGGAAAAAAGTCAAACCCCTGCAGACAGCAACTATTAAAGACCATACAGCAGAGACTTGCGGATTTTGCGGTATGAACCTGATTATTGCCGAGGCAGACATTGCCGAGGGCCTGGCCTGGCTTTCCTGTCCCGTCTTCCTTGCCGAACGTGAATTCTCCAAGGAGGAGCATTCTTCTTTTTCCGTGCCGCTCGCCGAAACAGGCTATAGGGCCGGCGATGAATTGAAAAATCAGGAACCAATCAACGAAAAGACGGATGCCAAAAACAATAAAAAACATCATGACAAGCCAAACATCACCAATCCCCAGAATGAAAACAGAAAAAAATATACAAAAAAGACGAGATAGCACCTGATAAAAAATAGAGGAAGCCCTTCGGGGGCTTCCTCTTTAATTTTCCGTTAGGAAATTGCCGGACTTACCGTTAGCCGATCACTATCTGATGTATTTTACACAATCCGTTTTCCGCACAGGCAAAGGCATTGCTGTTTCGTTTCTCTTGTAACCGAGACAGACAGCAAACAAAGGCCGGTAGTTGTCGGGAACCTTCAGCTTGGCTGCCTCTTCGGGCAGGGCAAAGAAATAATTGACAAAGCCTACCCAACAACTCCCTATGCCAATGGACTCGGCGGCAAGCAGCATATTCTGGATTGCGGCCGAGCAGTCTGCGAGGGGAGAATACGAGGAAAATTCATATCCCGGCAAGTCTATGACAGATTTTTCTGTTTTACCAGAAACAATTATAACCGTCGGTGCCGCGTGCAAAACATGATAGTTTTCGGAAGTTCCCAACCTTCGGGCTTTTTCATTGCCCGAACCGGTCATGACCAGCTTGGTTTTAAGGCTGATGTAGTCAATAAACTCCTTGTTCTGGATAACCGTGAAAAACCAGGGCTGCGCATTATGGCCGCTGGGGCTGCAGCAAGCAGCCTCAAGAATGCAGTCAAGCTCGCCGTCGGTTATTTGCTCAGCCTTGAAACTCCTTACGCTTCTTCTGTTCTTAATGATGTTGAGCATCTTCTTTCCCCCCCAATAGACTTTGGCGCCATCAATCAATGGCCTTGGCGCCCGCCCCCTCTTTTGATGAAGACAGGAGCGCGATAACTTCTGCATCTTGCAGCTGACTAAAATTCTCGTAGTAAGAGCCGCCGGCACCAAGATAGAATTTTTCAATCCGCAGCGCGACCAATTCGTCAACGCTGCCTGCGATTCTTAAGGCGATTTCCTCAGGAACGACCGGAATCGCGACAACTATTTTTGTCGGCTTTGTCTTTTTCAAATCCTCGATGGCTGCTGCCATCGTGTAACCGGTGGCAATGCCGTCATCAACTATAACAACTGTTTTACCGCCAAGATCAGTCGGGCATCTTCCGGGCAGATAAACCGAACGTCTTCGGTTTATCTCCTCGCGCAGGTTTTTTATTTCCTGCTCGAGCCAGAGCGGGCTTATTTCACTGATTTCGTCCTGATTATAAACAACGCTGCCCATTTCCGAAACTGCCCCGACTGCATACTCCGGATTGTGCGGATGTCCGATTTTTTTTGTTATAATCAGGTTCAGCGGAACTTTAAGGCTGCCGGCGATTTCCGCGCCAAGAGGAACACCCCCTCTCGGCAGGGCGAAAACTTCCACGTTTTGCCCCCTATAAGCTTCAAGTTTCTCGGCCAAACGTTTTCCGGCGTCATACCTATCATGAAAAAGCATATTTTTCACCTCCTGTAAAACCTTGTCCAGAGATCCCCGAGCTAAAGGCACTTTATCTTTTTCCTGCCTTTTTGCCCAATAACGGCCACAAGATAACGAGCGTAAAAACCGTCAGGCAAAGTACAATAGTAATGACAATCAAGGGATGCTGGCCTGCTAAACCCGAAGCCGACAAATGCCTGATCAAAATACCGCCGTAAGCCCACAGCATAACCGCTCCGTACACCGCGTCACGAAACCGGCAAATGATACACCCGCCTACAATCAACCCACTGATTAAGAGAAACATTGTCCAGACGGTTTCTGCGGAAACATACAAATCCCAGCTGGCACTTGCAGCATAGACGGCCAGATTGGCGATGGCTGCGACAGTTATCCAGCCGAAGTAAACGCTGAACGGTATTCTCAGAAACACAAGTTTTTCGCAAGCAGGCTTCTCCTTCCTTGTAAGCAAATAGATGTAGGCAAGGCAGAAAAAAAGCAGCAGCAACAAAATCAGCGACCAGCCTATCTGCAGACTGTGCCAGGCAAAAAGCCAACAGGCATTCAGAAGCGAAGACAACGAGAAAGCCAACCTGATCTTATCGCTGTCGACATCATCCTCACTATCCTTCAGCCTTTGTAAAACACCAGACTGGCGAAAAGTGTAAGCGGCAAGCAGCATGTAAATCAGGCCCCAGATAGCAAAAGTGGCAGGCGCAGGTGTAAACAGGGTAGGAAACTTTTCGGAAACCTGACCCGTAGTAATTCCGTTCAGCGGAAGCAGGTTTGCCAAAACATTGACGGCAATCATGACAAAAAACGAAATGACTGCCCATAACCTCGCGGAAAGAATGTAAAGCGTTTTCGGCGACATTGCATTGACACCTCTTTTCAGGCTTCCTTGCCAACTACATTATAAGCTATTTTCAATAGTTTTTGCACAATCCTTTTCGAGAAAGAAAAAAACAAACCGGCCCTTTGCCGGACCGGTTTGTTAATTGTATCATGCCTTTAAGGCCTGACCGTTTCCTTATAAACTTGTTTACCGTCTTTCAACTCTATTATTACTACCCCTCTGACCGCGTCATGGTTTTCATTAAGGCTCATCTCACCACTGACACTGCTGAATTTTTTCGTCGCAGATAGGGCATCCTTGATTTTTCCGGCTTCCGTACTATTGGCCCGCTTAATACCGTCTACTAACAGCTTTGCCGCATCGTAGCCCATCGCAGCCATGGAATCAGGGGTCTTGCCGTATTCCTTTCGATAGGACTCCACGAATGCATTCGAAACCGGGTTTTTATCCTCAATGGAATAGAAATTGGTAAAGAAAGTATTATTCAAGGCTTGGGCACCGCCCATTTCCACCAGCACGGGAGAATCCCAGGCATCACCGCCCAAAACCGGCATATTCATGCCCAGTTCCCTTGCCTGCTTGATAATCTTGCCAACATCTTCATAATAACCCGGAATGTAAATCAGATCAGGGTTCTGTGCTTTGATTTTTGTAAGAATAGGTTTGTAATCCTGGTCTTTCTGCAAATAGAACTCTTCCGCAACAACGTTTCCGCCGGCTTTTGTATAGGTGCTTTTAAAAACATCCGCCAGTCCCTTGCTGTAATCGCTGGAGGTATCCGTCATGACAGCCGTCCTTTTTGCCTTAAGTCCGTTAAGGGCGAAATTCGCACCGACAGTTCCCTGGAAGGAATCGATAAAGCAGGCTCGGAAGGTATACTCTTTTACCTTTCCTGTCCTTTCATCAACCGTAACCCTCGGGTTAACGGTAGCTGCCGCAACAAAAGGAATCTTGTTTGCTTCAGCAACGGCCGACGCCGCGATACCGCAGGAACTGACAGTAAACCCGGTAATTGCCACTACCTTGTTCTGACTTATTACCTTCGACATAGCGTTGGCGGACTCGGACGGTTCTCCCTTGTTGTCTGCCGTAACGAGCTGTATTTGCTTGCCTAACACACCGCCCGCCGCATTGATCTCCTTGAAGGCCAGCTTTGCCCCGTTAGCAGCTGAGGTACCGTAGGAAGCGGTATTTCCTGTCAACTCATAAATCATGCCGATCTTTAAATCCTTGTCGCTCTTGGAGCCGCAGCCGGCAATAAGGCCGCTGACCAGGACGGCCGCCACGGCAAACGTGCCGATTGTTTTAAATCCTGCAAACATGTTTCTCCCCCTCAATAATGCTTTTTAATAATTTGCACAGTTCCCGATCTTCGGACGAACCGTACGTCAAGCCTAAAATCTGAT
>JAAYIB010000199.1 GCA_012744295.1 Acholeplasmataceae bacterium | reverse complement strand
AGTCAGGTGAACAGGTATAGGGCGCATGGGGACCGAACATTACGCGAATTCTGCCGTCGGCTTGTCCGTGCCAGTTTTTGTAAAGGCTGACGCTTTCGGCAAGTTTTTCCTCGGCGTCCGGCGCTGCACCAATCATACCTCTAGCCAGAGATGCACGGATTCCTGTTTCGGCAACGGCTTCGCCAACCTTGTCCATGAAAAAGTACATGTCTGCAAAAGTTGTGGTGCCGGATTTAAGCATTTCCACAATTGCGAGTTGTGTCCCCCAGTAGACGTCATCGTCTGTAAGGTTCGCCTCAGCGGGCCAGATCTTGTTCTGAAGCCAGTCCATCAAAAGCATATCATCGGCATAGCTGCGCAAAAGAGTCATCGCTGCATGAGTGTGTGCGTTAACCATACCGGGAACAGCAATAAGATCTTTGCCGTCAATGATGGCTTCGAAGAAAATGTTGTCGGGCAAGTCCTTGCCGATGTAAGCGATTCTGTCACCGTCAATGACAAGGTTATAGGTTTGCGTGCCTTGTTTTGTTAGAATTTCAGTGTCTTTTATTAAAATCCTTGACATGAAAGCTCACTCACCTCTCTGTCTTTTCCGGTAGTGATCAAGATAAAACGAACGCAACTGCATGACATCAGCTGCCGGCAGCGGAAAAGCTTCTCCGATTGCGGAAGTAATGCAAAAAACCTGAGCGGATTTTTCAACGATTTCAGCGATGGTAAGCGCCTCATCCAGGCAGTTGCCGCAGCTTACGGCTCCATGGTTTGCCAAAAGCACGGCATTAGCGTTCTCCAATGCGGCTACGGCATTATCCGCTAATTCCTTGGTTCCGGCAATAGCGTATTTAGCAACACGAATAGGTCCGCCCGCAATCTGTGCCGTATCTTCCAGCAACGGAGGTATCTGTCTATGCATAGCGGCGCAGGCACTGGCGTAAACGCTGTGAGTATGAATAACGGCATTTGTTGCAGGAAAGCTTTCATAGATTGCCAGGTGCATAAGAAGTTCGGAGGATGGCAATGCCGTTCCGGCAAGTTTGACACCTTTGGCGTTAACTATTACGACGTCTTCCTCGACAAGCAGTTCGTACGGCCGTCCCGAAGGCGTTATCGCATAGCTGTCCTTGTCAATCCTCATACTTATGTTTCCCCACGAACCGGCTACAAGGTTGCGTTGCAGCAGCTTTATTCCCGTTGTGATAATCAGATTGCGAGCATTGGCTATCCGAATTTTTTCCATACGAAACAACTCCTTTATTCGTTATTTAGATAAAAGACCTGGTCGTCTGTCAAACAATCAATTTTAATGCCGCTGCTTTTCAGTTTTAAGCTGGCAACTTTCTTGTCAAGTTCAGCCGGCAGTGTATAAAGAGTATTTTGAAGTTTTCCCTTGTTGTCCAATAAATATTTCATGGCGAGGAATTGCATTGCAAAGGATAAATCCATTACTTCGATGGGATGACCGTCACCGCAGGCAAGGTTTACAAGTCGGCCCTCTCCCAAAAGATTGATTTTTCTTCCGTTTGCCAAGGTAAAGGCAAGAATGTTTCTGCGTGCTTCATAGACCGGTTTTACCGACAATTCATATAGATCGTGTACATTGATCTCTACGTCGAAATGTCCGGCATTAGCCAAAACGGCGCCATCCTTCATAAGCTGCATATGCCTTTTGGCTATAACATCCTTGCAGCCGGTTACGGTAACGAAGAAATCGCCATGCAAAGCTGCTTCCTCCATCGTCATCACGCGAAACCCGTCGAAGATCGCCTCAATTGCCTTAATCGGATCTATTTCTGTGACAATTACATTGGCGCCTAAGCCTTTCGCCCTCATGCTTACACCTTTCCCACACCAGCCGTAACCTGACACGACAACGGTTTTGCCTGCAACTGACAAGTTGGTGGTACGCATGATTCCATCCCAGACAGACTGGCCGGTACCATAGCGATTATCGAAAAGATACTTGCAATGGGAGTCATTGACGGCAATCATTGGAAAAGCAAGCTTGCCTTGATTTGATAAAGCCTTTAAACGGTTAACGCCGGTCGTGGTCTCTTCCGAGCCCCCTATCAGACTTCCTATCAAGTCAGCCCTTTTTGTATGCAGCATGTTCACAAGGTCTCCCCCGTCGTCAATCAATAAATCCGGTTTCAGATCAAGGGCTTTGTCAAGATAGGTGTCATACTCTTCTTTCGAACAGTCATATTTTGCATAAACTGTAATTCCTTCTTTTACAAGAGCCGCAGCGACATCGTTCTGCGTTGACAGAGGGTTACTCCCGGTAACAATAACATTGGCCCCGGCATTGTGAAGAACCTCCGCCAAATAAGCGGTTTTTGCCTCGAGGTGAATCGTTACAACCAAGTTGGTTTCCTTAAATGGTTTTGTTTGTGAGTAGAGACGGTTCAGATGGTTCAGCATCGGCATGTATTGTTTGACCCAGTTTATTTTCTGCCTGCCCTCTGCTGCCAGGTTTATATCATAAATTATGCTTTCAGTCATTCGGATAATCTCTCCCCTATTCCTTAACTTTTTGCTGCAGGTCTTGTATATGTAGGCTAAAGGGCGCCTGCAGTACGCCGTGCTCTGTAATAATTGCGGTTATGAGGTCATTAGGCGTTACATCGAAGGAAGGATTAAACCCATTAATTGCTTGGGGAGCTGTCTTAAAACCGGCAAACTCCTTTACTTCTTCAGCATCGCGCTCCTCAATCGGAATAGCTTGTCCGCTTTGGCAGGCAAAATCAAAGGTACTTGATGGCGCGGCAATGTAAAAAGGTATGCCGTGGTATTTGGCCAGAACGGCAAGGCCGTATGTGCCGATTTTGTTTGCTGTGTCGCCGTTGGCGGCAATGCGGTCCGCACCGACGATAACTGCGTTTACATGTTTTTGCTTCATGGTCCATCCTGCCATATTGTCTGTAATCAGGGTTGCCGGAACTCCATCCTGCAAAAGCTCCCAGGCAGTCAGTCTGGCGCCTTGCAGTAATGGTCTGGTTTCGTCTACATAAACCATTTTAACCTTGTTTTCGGCTTGTGCCTGTCTTATTACGCCAAGAGCCGTACCCCATCCGCACGTTGCCAGGGAACCGGCATTACAATGCGTGAGGATAACGGCTTCTTGCGGTAAGAGGGCCGCCCCAAAGTTTCCAATCAGCTTGTTTTGGCTAATATCATCGTCATGGATTTTGATAGCCTCTGCCTCGATGACGCTCTCAACAACCGGCCATTCAATTTCTTTCAGCAAGGCGCTTTCAGCCTTGGCATAAATTTTATCTGCTGCCCACTCAAGGTTTACGGCAGTTGGGCGTGTAGCGACGAGCTCGTTTTTGGCATCAAGCAAACTTTTGAGTAACGAGTCTTTGCTCAAAGCCTTCCGGGAATATTCGTTAAAGGCAAGAACCATCGCAAAGGCGGCCGCTGCTCCGATAGCGGGCGCGCCTCTAACTTCAAGGCGTTTGATTGCTGTAGCGACGCGTCTGTAATCGGCGCAAGTTATGTATTCGATTTTGTGCGGCAGCCCGGTCTGATCCAGAAGGCTAAGGCATAAGTTTTGCCATACCATTGTTGAAATCATTTTCTGACCTCTGATCCTATAATTTAAACCCGCCGAATTCTTTCATTGCTTCGGTACAAGTGCAGGAAGAATCGACTTCTCCCCGATATTCAATAAAGTCCGCAATCAGAGAATTCATTTTAGTAATGCTGACTGACATTGCCGCTACTACTTCGCTGTGAGAAAGAGGTGTGGGCGAAATGCCTGCAGCCATGTTGGTTACTATAGAGACATTAACGTAACAAATTTCAGCCTCACGTGCCAGAACCGATTCCGGGGCGTTCGTCATTCCCACAAGATCTCCGCCCAAGATCTTATACATTCTAATTTCCGCTGCTGTTTCGAAACGAGGACCTTCAGCACAAACATAAGTACCGGATTCGTGGTAGGCGCTGCCGGTCATGGCAAGGCAGTCAATAACCACTGATCTCAGACGCGGACAGTAAGGATTTGTAAAATCGACATGTGCAACACCGTGGTTTTCATCATCATAAAAGGTGTTTGCCCGAGACTTCGTAAAATCGAGCAATTGGTCGCAGACAACGAAATCTCCGGCGCACATTTTTTCATTAAGTGATCCTACTGCGGTAGTTGCAAATATTTCTTCTACACCGAGACTTTTGAGTGCCCAAATGTTTGCCCGATAGTTGACTTTATGCGGCGGCAGTTTATGACCAAGTCCATGGCGTGTTATGAAGGTTACCGAGTTTCCGGCAATTTGTCCCTTGTTGGCCTTAACCCGACCATACGGCGTATTAACCACTATTTCCTCGAAGCCTGACAAAGCTTCAGGATTATATATTCCTGTTCCCCCGATAATTGCGATGTTTCTCATATGCTTTCCCGCCCTTCTGATTTAAGTTTTTGACGATGCCAACCAAATCCGGTAAAGTTTGCAGTATGAAGTCAGGGGAGGCAAGCGCCAGCATCTGCTCCCAATTAAAATAGGTCCATTTGACGGCAGCAGTCATGCAGCCGGCGGTCCTGCCGCTTTGCAGATCATATGGACTGTCACCGACACATATGCACTGCTCCGGAGCAAGACCAAGAAGTTCCGCTCCTTTAAGCATTGGTTCCGGATCAGGTTTGTGCTTGCTGCATTCATCAAAACCTATGATACCGGAGAAGAATTTTCCAAGATCAAAGCAGGCCAAGCCTCTTTCGGCCATTGGCAGCTTCTTGGAGGTAACCACAGCCATTTTGACTCCATCTGCCTCCAGCATTGACAAGGCCTCGCTGATTCGTGGAAATGGTTTGATCAAAAGATCGTGGTGTTTCGTATTGTACTCTCGGTAAAAGGCCATCATATCGTCCGCTTTTTCTTCGTCGAATTTCCTCAGGCATTCTTTGAGCGGCAGTCCAAAGTACCGTGTAATTTCATCCTGTGAAGGGTTTTTACCAAGGTGGGTCATTATTGTTTGCTCGAAAGTCTTAATGATTAATTCCGAAGTGTTGACGAGGGTTCCGTCAAGATCGAATAAAACTCCTTTGATTTGCAATGAAAGTGCTCCTTTGTATGAAACTTCAATTAATAATACCATAAAAACATAAATAATTAAAGAATGCAGATATAAGCTAATGTTTTGGAGTGTCAAAGAAAAAAACGGCCCTTACGGGCCGTTTTAATAAGCTATTTTAAATCCTTTGTGAAAATCACCTGCTTGGGGCCCAGATCAGTTGTTTCCGGTATTAACACTTCGTTAAAACTTATGCCCC
Organism: Acholeplasmataceae bacterium; assembly: GCA_012744295.1. Classification (GTDB taxonomy): domain Bacteria; phylum Bacillota; class Negativicutes; order Acidaminococcales; family Acidaminococcaceae; genus JAAYIB01. The sequence goes on along the minus strand of JAAYIB010000199.1, from coordinate 2,137 downwards.
TCGTATGAAGTGTATGGCTCCATTCATGGTCATGTCGATGGAGATAACCGATGATGGTTATTGGCACCCAGCTGTAAATGAAAAGCGGGTAAAGAATCAGGTACAGCCATGATTTAAAGGACGCCCTGATTTTTGCCAGAACAATCACCGGGAAGATATATTGGCCTACACCGATGATGGTCCAAACCTCAAAGGGTATTACGGAATAAAGTATGTTCGTGTAAAAAGGATAAATTGAGAAAAGGTAGCTGGATATGACAAAAAAGCTCGAACATATCAGAAAATAAGGCTGGAAAAGATGCACAATACCGTCAAGCATCACAATGTTGCGCTGTTTAATGCCTTCCTTGAACAGTTTGCCAATATAGCGGCCTGCAACGTCAAAATGTCCCTGCGACCATCTTTTTCTCTGGTTCCATGACTGCATGAAGGTTAGCGGTTTTTCGTCGTAAACAATGGCATCGTGAGCCCACGTGGTTGGAATACCCTCCAGCAAGGCCTTCATTGTAAATTCCATGTCTTCTGTCAGACAGGTGGCTCCCCAGCCGTATTTGCGCAGAATGTCCATCGAAATGCACATGCCGGTACCGCCGAGTACGCTTGAAAGACCGATATTATACTTGGCAAGATGCCAAATGTGGTTGACAACCCAGAATGATATTGAAAAAACCCCTGAAACCCAGGTATCGTTAGGATTTTTGGAGTCGAGATAACCCTGAATAAGTCTTTCTCCCTTGCATAGACGACTGTTCATTTCCATCAGGAAGTCTGGGTGTACAAGATTGTCGGCGTCAAAAACAACAACAGCGTCGAACTTTTGCTCCATTCGGAACAGATGGTTAAACATCCATTCCATGGCAAAACCTTTCCCCTTTTCCAATTGGTTGGTGCGCTCGTACACCTTTGCTCCGCCTTGCCGTGCAATGGCAGCGGTATTATCAAGACAGTTATCGGCTACAACAAAAATTTCGTATAATTTGTCCGGATAATTTAGCAGATGGAGGTTTTCCACAAGCTGTCCGATAACATTTTCTTCGTTATGCGCCGCGACAATGATCGCAAAGTTTTTTTCCGGAGTTTTAATTTTGACATCCGGCTTTCTGCCAAAAATTCCGAAGAAAGAAATTACAAAATAGTATATTGTGAAAAAAACTAACAGCAATTGCAGCGGAATCATGATTAAATCAAAATAAGCGGTCATTAAAAGAGACTCCTTTGTAATCAGTACGAACAATTATTTGTTTGTTAATTTAACGTACAAGTGGTTTGCCATTCCTGCGAGAGTATAGGTAAACATAATGACGAAAGGCCAGGCCACGGGTCTTTGATAAAGCATGTACAAACCGGCTGCCACAGCTAAAATTACCGGCTGTGGGTAGAGCGGATTGCCTTTTCCCTTAAAATCAGGAAATTTTATTTCGCTGTACATAATGACGGCAACAATTGCCGTGCCTAAAGCAACAACGATTGTTGAAAACTGATAACCGGACATTACGTAGGCAGAAACAATACAACCGCCGGCAGGTATTGGCATACCAACAAAATAACCTTGTACAACAGACGCATTAACATTAAACCTTGCCAAACGCAGTGCTCCGCAAACTGCGAAAAAGGCTGCCAACAGCTTGCCAACAAGACCGATATCCACAAGTGCATACTGATAAATCAGGATGCCGGGCGCCACGCCGAAGGAACAAACATCGCACAGGGAGTCAAGCTCTTTTCCGAACTCACCGCTGACGCCGAGAGCTCTTGCTACCCTGCCGTCCAAGGAATCCGCAACTACCGCAAGGACAATCATAAGCGCGGCAATCGTGAACTTTCCTTCAAAGGTTGCAATAATGGAAAGGATTCCGAAAAGCAGATTTGTTGAACTGATGGTATTGGCAATTGCGCTTCTGTAATTCATTGCTCCTTGAACCTCCCGATAACAGAGAGACCGCCCTCTACCCTGTCTCCTTTTTTTACGAGAATCTCAACATTTCGTGGCATGACAAGCTCAGTGCTGGAGCCGAATTTAATCATTCCGTAACACTGTCCCTGTTCTAAATGGTGGCCGAGAGTTGTCCACGAGACAATGCGCCTCGCTATCAGCCCGGCGATTTGAATGACTAAAATCCGGTTATTTTCATTAGCT
>JAAYIB010000198.1 GCA_012744295.1 Acholeplasmataceae bacterium | reverse complement strand
GGACAAGCAGCCTGCCACTATACTTCATAATAAATATGGAAATATCCGTTTCCGGACTAAGTAAGCGGAAAGTGCCTTGATGAAAAAGCTCCTGGCGTCCTGCAAAGGATTCTTGCAGGAAAGCCTCAAGCTTGCTTCGCTCATTTGCGGCGAATAATTCCTTGAGGTTTTTCTGATAGGCAGAAATCAGACATGCCGGGCTGTGCCAGAAGGTTCTAAGTATGCTGCCGTTCTCGCTGCACTGCAGGAAAAAGGAGATAGACGCGTTAGCCATTCCAAGGCCCTTCTCTCAGGAGTTTGCCGTCAAAGCTTTTTTCTGCCCAAGTAAGAAGATCTCTTGCCGTAGGCGCGTAATAATCAATGTCCCATTGCTCCCATAAATTGTTGGTACGTGTAAACGCCTGGCCTCCTACGGCTATCTTGACATCAGGATAGGTTGTTTTTAACGCGGAAACGATTTTTTCACACGCGGCAAGATAAGGCGGCATTGTCACAGAAAGTGCGACAAGGTGGGGACGGTATTCTTCCACCGCGTCCAAGATGGCCGTATGCGGCAGGGCGGCGCCAAGATAATAGGTGTCCCAACCGTTGTATTCAAAGATGTCGGAGAGCATCCTGATGCCGAGTTCGTGCAGCTCGCTGCCGACAGCACAGGAAATAAGGGTCAGGTTGGTTTTGGGACGGGCAAAAATCTCATCGTAAAACGCCGACATGATTGTCTGGGTGACGGAAGTTGCATAATGCTCCTTATCTACCGTAATGACATCCTGATGCCACAAGGCTCCGATTTCGTACATCACCTTTGCAAGGACTTCTTCATAAATGACGGTAAGAGGGATGCCATCCTTATAAGCATTGCTGATGAGCTCGAAGGCTTCACGTGTGCGATTTGACATCAGAGCGTTTAAATAAAGTTTTCTTAGCTCGTAGTGCTCGCCTTCAAGAAAGGATGCGGATTCATTTAGATCCGTAGCCGTTTCGGCCACTTCCTTGCGGGCAAGCTCAAGGTAGCGCAGCGCTTTTTCCTTGTCCGGTCCGCTGATGGCCTCCTGTCCCAGCTCGCTAACCGACTGAGTGATTATTTCGTATTGCTCCAGGAGGTAATCCATGATTCTGGCCTTTGACAAGCCGTTGGAATGGTTGCAGACCAAAGCATAAAGCCAACGGGCATAATTGCTTAAGATGGCGGGATCGTTGAAATGGACTGCTGTCAGCAGGTGGCTCAGGTTGTAGGTAATATCGTCATAAATTAAAATCTTTGTTCGATCCTCGATTTGCGTCTCCAGATCCTTGTCGCGCCGGAACAACTCGTCAAATACTGATTGGGCGAGAGTGACAAATTTTTTGTCATTGTAATTGATTATCAGGCTCATGGTTTTCCCTCTCAAGGTTTAAATTTTTCTGCACTTAAGAATATTTATTAAATCATACCATATTTTGATTTTAGCGTAAAGAAGCCCGAAAACCCTCAACGCAGCCGCAGGAAAATAAAAACATTGTTCTTTCGGACAGAAAAAACTAAAATATTATTATCTATACTGCTTTTACATTGAAATCGTAACGGGACAAGAGAAAATTAGCTCAGGCGGCATAGCCGCTATTTAAGAAAAGGCGGTATCAATATGGATAAGATTGCTTTTCGGAAAGACGTGAAAAAAAGCGGACATTACAGCCCCGGAATTATATCACAAGGTATGCTTTATGTGTCCGGTCAGATGCCGCTGCATCCTGATACGGCAAAACTAACAGTGGGTATAAGGGCGCAGTCAAGGCATGCACTGTAGAATCTGGAGCGTGTACTTGAGGCGGCAGGCGTAGGGAGGAGCGCTGTAGTACAGTGTCGCGTGTATCTGTCCGATATAGGGAACTGGGATGTTTTCAACGAGGTGTACGCCGAGTTCCTTGGCGAACACAGGCCTGCCAGGACGGTAGTGCCTGTAAGCGCGCTGCATTACGGCAGCCTGATAGAAATTGAGGCAATTGCGGAGGTGGAAGAATGAACTATGTTTGTCCTGTATGCAAAAAAACGTCGGAAGTGACGGTGAGGGAGCCGCGCTGCTCCTGTGGCGGACTATGGTCGCTTGACTTCACGCCACCTAAGTTTGACTTGGCCCTCGTTGACAAGAAGTGCTGGAGCCTTTTTCGTTATCGTGCCTTTCTGCCGCTTTTGGGAGAAGAGTGGCGCCAGATTACACTTGGCGAAGGGATGACGCCGATTATAAGTTTTTCTGATGATGTCTTATTGAAAATGGATTATTTTATGCCGACGTTGTCTTTTAAGGATAGGGGAGCGGCAGTTTTGACTGCCCACTGCAAAACTATAGGCGTGAAAGAAGTTGTTCAGGACAGCAGCGGCAATGCGGGCAACAGCATCGCCGCCTACTGTGCCCGTGCCGGCATTGCCTGTGAGATATTTGTGCCGGAGGGCACGTCTCCGCAGAAAATTAACATGATTCGCGCACATAACGCGAAGGTGAGCGTTGTACCGGGCTCGCGTGACAACTGTGCCGATGTGTGCCGCAGCAAGGTTATTAACGAAGGGTTTTATTACGCCAATCACGTTTATAACCCCTTTTTTTATCAGGGCACGAAAACTTATATTTATGAAACCTATGAACAATTAGGCAGAATTCCGCAAAACATTCTGATGCCGCTCGGCAACGGAACGTTGGTTATTGGCATAGTGAAAGCCCTTGAGGAATTTCTGGACGCCGGCATAATCGACAGGATGCCAAATCTTTTTGCGGTTCAAAGCGAAAGGTGCGATCCTTTTGTCAAAGCGGTAAGCAGAAAAGCCGGCCAGGCAGCATTGGATTCGCCGCCGCAGCCGACCATGGCCGAAGGTATTGCGGTGGGAATTCCGATGCGCAGCGAAGAAATATTGCGTTATATTTATCAATACGGCATCAAGGTCATTACCGCACCGGAGCATAGGATACTTGCTGCAAGGGCGGAACTGGCGGCGGGCGGAATATACTGCGAACACACAACGGCTGCAGGTTACGCGGCTTACCTCGACTGGTGCGAAACTAACGGCAGGCTTCACGATTGCCTGATTCCGATGTGCGGAGCGGGCCTGAAGTCTGATCACTGAAACAGATATCGAAAGGGAATCGGGAAACAAACAATAAAGGAGAGGGTTTAATTGACAAAATCCTTATACCAATTTATCGATACCCCATCGCTTTTAATTGACTATGACATAATGCTGACAAATTTGAAGTTTATGCAGTCAAAGGCTGACAAATACAAGGTGAAGCTGCGGCCGCACACGAAAACTCATAAAATGCCTGAATTGGCAAGACTGCAAATGGAACTCGGAGCATCAGGCATTACCGTGGCCAAGGTGGGCGAAGCGGAGGTCATGGCAAAAAACGGCATTAATGATATTTTCATTGCCAATGAAATTGTGGGGCGAGCAAAGCTAAAACGGCTCAAAGAATTGAACGAGACTGCTGAAGTAAGCGTGGGGGTTGACAATTTCTATCAAGTAGACCAATTGGCGGAAGCTTTTAAGAATGCGAAAAAACCTGTCAGCGTACTGATTGAACTCGAGGTTGGAGAAAACCGTTCGGGAGCAATTACGGACGGACAATTGACTTCCCTGGCAAAATATATTGCAGGGAAAGAACAAGTAAAACTGAAAGGGATTTTTTCACATGAGGGGCACACTTATAAGGCCAAGGACAGTAAAGAATGCCTGCGGCTTGCAAGGGAAAGCCAGGAGAAAACCCTAAGAGCGGCAAACTTGCTGCGCGGTTTGGGCATGAATATGGAAACTGTCAGCATCGGTGCTACTCCTTCGCTGATGCAGGCGGAGATTATTGAAGGCATTACAGAAATAAGGCCGGGCACCTATATTTTTATGGATGCAGGAAGGGAGCGGCCCTGGATGATTATTCTCGCTGTGCCGCCAGCATTCTTGCTACCGTAATCAGCAAGCCGACAAGCGAGAGGGTCGTCCTTGATGCCGGCGCGAAGTCTTTAACTTCGCAAAACCGAGCGGAAGGGATCTGCGCCACTACCGGCTTCGGACTCGTAAAAGCGTCCGGCAAAGTAAGGTTAAGCGGACTTTTTGACGAACACGGCCTGATAAATGATGCCGCCTTCAGCAAAACGGTTGAAGTCGGTGACAAAATAGAAGTTATTCCGAACCATATCTGTCCCGCGTGCAACCTGTATGACTCGGCCTTGCTTGTCAGCAAGGGCAAGCTTTTGAAAGAAATACAGATTCTATGCAGAGGCAAAGTTAGGTAGTTTCAAGGTTAATATACTGAGTCGGGGTTTAATTCAAAAATGGGTTGCTTTGGCAACAACAAGATTAAAAATATAACGATTGCAAAGCTATGTTCACTGCTTTGCCGGAGGCGAGAAATTTTAAAAACAAGTTTTTTTAAAAGCTCCTGGACACCGAAATATCTGCTTGCGCTTTTAACAACGGGTCTGGTTATATTGATGGTTTCCATCTCGCTTCATTACATCATCGAAACACAGAAAGACAGAGCGTTAATGATTAACATTAGCGGTAAGCAGAGGATGCTGACCAAGGAAATTGCCCTGAAAAGCTTGCAAATAGCGGTTAACCGGTCAAACTTGGTGCAGGAGGAAATGCGGCAACAGCTAATTGCTGCCATCAAAGAGCTTAAAAGCAATCATGGCAACCTCATACTCATATCTGATTCCGAACTGCAGGATCTATATTTTGGAGAAAACAGCGCGGTTGATGCCAATGTGCGGCTTTATCTTGATAATGCCACTTCTTTCGCCAACATCGATTTTTCCGATAAGGAAAGAATGGATACCAAACTTTCCACCACGTTGCTGCCTAATGCGGAGAAGCTAATCAAGTCGTTAGACCGGGCAACCTACCTCCTGCAGCTAAAAAGCGAAGAAAAAATAGGTTATTTAAAAAACGTTGTACTGTTTTCGCTTTTGTTCTGTCTTTTTGGTTTGCTGCTGCAGGGTCTCTATATTTTTCGTCCGATGATAAAAACAATCGAACAGGAGAGAAAGAGCCTTTTGGATTTGAATAAGGAACTGGTTTTACAGGCTGCTACCGACGGCCTGACAGGTGTTGCCAATCGTCGCTATCTGAACGAGTATCTGGATCAGGAATGCCTGCGTTCACAACTTGCAATGCAGGATTTGTCGGTAATAATGATTGATATTGATTTCTTTAAAGCCTACAATGACGCATTCGGCCATTTGGCCGGCGATGACTGCCTGCGTAAGGTTGCCGTGAAATTAAAGGAAAAAGTTAATCGGCCGTCAGACCTTGTCGCGCGCTATGGCGGAGAGGAGTTCGCCGTTGTTCTGCCAAATACGGACATACGCGGAGCTGAAGCCGTAGCCGAGTCATTGAGAGCCGGCATCGAAGCTTTGGCCATCAGCCACCCGTCTTCTTCGATATCAGCCTTTGTTACTATCAGTTTAGGAGTCACAACAAGTCCGGGCAATGTCTGCCCGGAAGCAAACCTGATTTTCGGGCGGGCGGACTGCGCCTTGTACAAGGCTAAGCAAAACGGGCGCAACCGTGTTGAAATTTACGACGAAGAAACGTAAGGCTTTTAAATTGACACTAACAGGAGCCTGCCCCCGGCAAGGTCTCTCCATTGAGTATAGCAGAAACATTTTCTTAAAGGACGGAACTTTAGCTTGCAATGTTGGTTTTATTCGCTATAATATAGTTGCGGCTAAAATCCATAACTATTATCAATTAGTACTAATCCATTAAAACAATAAACCAAGGAGGACGAAACAATGTCAGAAAACAAGACGCTTAACAACCTGATGGAGGCTTTTGCCGGTGAGGCACAGGCGAATAGAAAATATCTGGCTTATTCGAAGAAAGCCGAAAAAGACGGCAAGCTTAACGCGGCGAAATTATTCAAGGCTGCTTCCGATGCAGAAACGATTCATGCCTTGAAACACTTCGAAGTGGCGAAGAAGGTTGGAAGTACCGCTGAAAACCTCGTCGACGCGGTAGCGGGAGAAACACATGAATACAGGGACATGTACCCCGACTTTTTAAAAGAAGCCGAGCGTGAAGGAAACAAAGCCGCGGCTATCTCCTTCACCTTTGCCATGAAGGCCGAAGAAGTTCATGCAAAACTGTATCAGGAGGCCTTGGAGCAACTTGATGCTGCGGAGGAAGTTTTTTACTACCTTTGCCCCGTCTGCGGCAACATCGAGAAGTATGTTCCCGAGAAATGCAGCATTTGCGGAATCCCGGGTGAAAAGTTCATCAAATACTGATTTTTATGGCAGGGAAATATTTTCTGAAGAGAAGGTTTTACCTGTTTATGAAACAGTATATAATAAGGATAAGTGTCAGCCATAGTTGGTTCGGGCGGGGAGAGGCGGAGCTTCTGTCCGCCCCCGCTTTGTTGCATGCGGACGCGGCATTTAGTGAGAACAGCGCTTTTTAAGGAGGGTGGTCAGTGGAAGACAATGTCTTGTTTGCTTTTGCCTTGACGCTTTTTGCGGGACTCAGCACCGGCATCGGCAGTTTATTGGCGTTTTTTACCAAAAAAAGCAGTCCGAAATTTTTGTCTGTTACACTTGGTTTTTCGGCAGGAGTTATGATTTATGTTTCGATGATCGAGATTTTTTCCAAGGCTCAAGCCTCCCTTGTTGCCGGACTGGGTATGGAAAAGGGCCAATGGGCT
>JAAYIB010000197.1 GCA_012744295.1 Acholeplasmataceae bacterium | reverse complement strand
TTTGCCGACAGAATATATGAAATCCTTTATCTCGTTGGTGATATGAGGAATCACCTGAACGGTAGACCCCAGATATTCCCCTCTTCTTTCTTTATTGAGAACGTTCCAGTATACTTTTCCTGTGGTAAGGTTGGAATACTTATTGAGGTCCTCATCTATGAATCTTTCATAATGCCCAAGGTCGAGGTCGGTCTCGGCACCGTCTTCCGTCACATATACCTCGCCATGCTGGAACGGGCTCATGGTACCGGGATCCACATTTATGTACGGATCAAGTTTCTGAGCCGCCACTTTCAGGCCTCTGGCCTTCAGCAGCCTTCCCAGGGAAGCAGCCGTTATTCCTTTTCCAAGGCCGGAAACAACTCCTCCCGTCACAAAAATATACTTTGTCATATTCTGTCGCCCCCCTCTTAACTTTGAATGCTAAGCCGCGGCACTTGTGCACAGGTTGAATTCTACATTCTTTCCGGTGCAGAAATCCCTAAGATTGCCAGCGCGTGGCGCAGGACTCTGCGCACCGCGATAACCAGCAAAAGTCGCGCCTGCTGTGCTTCAGGTTCCACTCCCAAAATCCGGCACTGGTTGTAAAAAGAATGGAACAAGCCCGCCAGGTCATACAAATAATGCGCAATCCTGTGCGGCGCTCTTTCCCTGGCCGCTCCTGCCACCAATTCCGGATATTCGCCCAGTTTTTTAATCAGCGTTATTTCTACCTCCTCACGCAAGGAAGTAAGCGGCGCAGATTCATCAACAGATATTTTTTCTTCCTCAATCTGCCGCAAAATGCTGCAAATCCTTGCATGTGCGTACTGGACGTAATAGACGGGGTTCTCGCTGGATTTTTCGGTAGCGAGTGTCAAGTCAAAGTCAAGCTGACTGTCAATCGAACGCATTATAAAAAAGAAACGCGCGGCATCCGTGCCGACTTCCTCGATTAATTCGTTCAAGGTTACGCTTTGTCCTGTCCTCTTGGACATTTTGACCGGCTCTCCGTTACGGAAAAGGCTTACCATCTGCAGAATCAGCACCTCGAGCTGCTCCGGCCGGTAGCCCAAAGCGCCGACGGCGGCCTTCATCCTTGCAATGTAGCCGTGATGGTCCGCTCCCCACAAGTTAATAACATGATCGAAGCCGCGTTCAAATTTGTTTCTGTGATAGGCGATGTCGGCTGCCAGATATGTCGGCACACCGTTCTCGCGAATAACCACACGGTCTTTGTCGTCGCCGTACTCGGTCGACTTCAGCCACAAGGCGCCTTCATGCTCGTACATGTATCCCTTTTCGCAGAGAAAGTCACAAGCTGCCTTGATGCAGCCCTCTTCATGCAGAGTTCTTTCACTAAACCACACGTCAAAGTCGACGTTAAAGGCTTGCAGGTCTTCCTTCAAGGCTGCCAGCTTCTCTTTTAGAGCCAAAGTCTTGAACGCCTGGAGGCGTTCTGCCTCTTTTAATTTTAGGAACTTGTCACCGTAAATATGTGCTATGCGCTGAGCGGTCTCCGTAATGTCCGTACCATGGTAGCCGTTTTCGGGGAACTCACATTCCACTCCCAGCAGCGAAAGATATCTGGCATTGACTGACAAAGCTAGGTTTTCGATCTGATTGCCGGCGTCATTGATGTAATATTCCCTCGTAACATCATAGCCTGCAGCCTTCATCAGATTGGCGAGCGAACTGCCTACGGCGGCTCCGCGCCCGTGGCCCACGTGAAGAGGTCCGGTCGGATTAGCGCTGACATACTCTAATTGTATTTTTTCCGGATGTTCCTGCCGAATACTGCCGTAATCATCGCCCTCATCCAAGATTGCCCGCAGCAGCTTATATACCCAGTCAGGACGCAAATAAAGATTAATGAAACCTGGTCCCGCAATCTCTGCCCTCTCAATGTAAGGGCAGTCAATACGGTCTACAACGGCCTCAGCTGCCGCCCTTGGGTTACAGCGCAGGCTTTTTGCCGCCTGCATCGCGAAATTCGTGGCGAAATCACCGAACTCCTTTTGCGGCGGAACTTCCAAAACAACCGAAGGCAGGACGCCTTCCTTGATTATGCCCTCCGCTATAGCCTTGCGGGCTGCATCTTCAATTCCCTGTGCCAGTATTTTCTTTATATCCACCCTTATTTTCCTCCTCGATTAAGATCTTCAGGGTAATTTCGCACGGCGAATCCCCGCTTATTTCCATGCTGTATTCAATGCAGATCCTCCAAACGGAGGCTTCGGCTACAACGCTGACGCTGCTTGTGCGTGACGACACCGGCAGGCACAAGCCTTGTGTTTTATAAACGCCAATATCAACAAGCCCGGCCTTAAATTCCTGACGATGCTCGACGGCACCCGACCTCAGCAGCAGGACTCTGTCAACGTCCCACTTGATGGTCGTTCTTGTCCCTTCAAGGCCTGTAGACGGCGGTTCTTCGTACACGGCATAGAACTTTCCTCCCCGTTCGGCCAGCCTTCCCGTCACAAAAACCTGCTGTGAGCTCTCGGGGTTCATGCCCCGCTCCTGCCTGTTTATACTTATCGTAACCTTCCGCAAAATCTTCACTCCACGTAACGAGAGAAGCCTGCCACCCTTTCATCATCGAATCCATGTTGAAAAGAAAAGGAGCAAGCTCTCAAAGTTGTTTTTATAATTTTTCTTTTCAAAAATCTGCAAATAAAGCAACGAATTCAAAGCGTGTTGACATTTCCGGGCTTCGGAAAATTTCTTTATTAATTATATATTATAGG
>JAAYIB010000196.1 GCA_012744295.1 Acholeplasmataceae bacterium | reverse complement strand
GCTTTTGAGGCTGAAAAGCAGCAGGCGATTTATTTCGCCGTACGAAAGGATTGGCCTCAGCTTGTCAGCATCTTGAACAAGGCTTTTGATTCCATCACGATGGAAGAAAAAATGACAATTCACAACAAATGGATTAATTTGGACCAAAAACCGGATTATGGTCCCATTCTTCGAGTCATTGCCGCCGCCATAGGCATATTGGTCTTGGTAACAGGCGTGTCCTTCTACTGGATACTGCGTCTGCGCAAGGAAATAGACAAACGCAAACAGATTCAGGCTCACTTGGAAACCGCGAAGAAAGAGGCCGAAGAGGCGAACCGGTTCAAGTCCAACTTTATGGCCCGCATGTCCCATGAAATCAGGACACCGCTCAATGCCATCACCGGTATGGCGTATCTGATGAAGAAAACGTCGCTGACACTTACGCAAAAAATGTATGCGGACAGAATCACGCAGGCAGCGTCAAACATGCTCAGTATCATCAATGATATTCTTGATTTTTCAAAAATCGAGGCAGGCAAGGTAGAACTGGAAATAACCTCCTTCAGCATGGACCAGGTAGTCCAGAACGTTGTTAACATTGCCTCTTACAAGATTGAGGAGCAAGGAATCGGATTTAAGCTGATAAAAGACCCACATGTTCCCAACTGGTTTGTCGGTGATTCCAAAAGGCTTGAGCAGATCCTTCTCAACCTTTTAAATAACGCGGCAAAATTCACGTCAAAAGGCGAAGTCGCACTTGAAATCAGATTGCTGGCTAAGGAAAAAGATCTTCATCATCTGTCCTTTACAATCAAGGATTCAGGGATTGGTATGACCGATGAACAGGTTGCAAAGCTGTTTATTCCCTTCACCCAGGGGGACAGCAGTATTACAAGGCGTTTTGGCGGTTCGGGCCTTGGGCTTTCGATTGTGAAGAATCTCGTGGAGTTAATGAACGGGGAAATCCAGGTCTTCAGCACTCCGGGCGAAGGCTCGACCTTTATCGTCAGACTTTCTCTAAAGATGGACAAGGAGCGGGAAGAGGAATATAGAAGGGATCTTTCCGCCGGTCACTTTAAAAACATCAGGGCTCTCGTTTTGGAAAAGACCGGTGCGAATATCAACCTGATTGAAAATTATCTGGGCTCCTTCGGACTTGCCTGTGAATTGACCAGTTCACAAAACAGTGCCGTCAGTATGCTCGAGGCTGCGGACGGAAAATTTGCAAAGCCTTTTGACCTCTTCATTCTTGACTATGACACCCCTTCGGAAGGGGGATTCAAGTTCGTCGATTCCCTTCGCAATAACAAAAAAATCGCCAAGCAACCTAAATTTATCATGCTGCTGCCGATGATGCGCGAGGACCTGTTTGACAAGCTGACAGAAAACGGCGTCGATATAGGTATTGGCAAACCGATTATTCCTTCGGTGCTTTTCAACGGTCTTTTGGAAATTTTCAAATTGAAGGCAGTTGCCGCCTCACAGCCGTCGCAGGCAGAAGACGGCCGGAGCGAGTTAAATGTTCCAAATCGCTGCGTTCTTGTAGCGGAGGACAATAAAACAAACCAGCTTATTGCAAAAGCGCTTTTGCAGCAGGCAGGCATTGAGGCAATATTGGCCGGAGACGGCAAGGTTGCAGTGGAACTTTTTGAGCGATTCAGGGAAAAGATAGACCTGATTTTAATGGATTTGCACATGCCGGTAATGAACGGTTACGAATCTGCTCAGGCCATAAGAAAGCTATCGCCAAATGTGCCGATTGTAGCCATGACGGCGGACGTGATTCTCGGAGTCAGGGAAAAATGCGCCGAAAACGGAATCTGTCACTATATCAGTAAGCCGTTCGATCCTGACCAGTTCCTGAAAACAATCAGTGAAATTATTGAGTCGACAGCGGCAGCTAAGGAACCGGTCAAGACTATTCTTGACAGAAATGCCGGCCTGCAGACGATGGGCGGTTCAAAAGAGCTTTATCGCGAAGTTCTTGGCGAGTATTGGAAGGAAAATCGGGAAACGGCTGCCGGGCTCGGTCAGGCTGTCGCGGAACGAAGATATACTGACGCGGCGCAAATCGTTCATAAGGTAAAAAGCAGCTCCGGGAGTATTGGCGCCAAAGCTTTGTACGATTTGGCAATCAAGCTGCAAAAGGCGCTTGATTCATCCGACTTCGAAGAGGCAGAGCGTTTGCAGAAAGAATTCAGCGGCATGCTGCAAAATCTGCTGCAGGAAATAGAAAGCATCGGGAAAGAAGCAAACCGCGAGGCGTAGTTTGACAGGGGGTACGCATAATGGCAGCGAAAATACTCATAGTTGACGATTCGGCTACCGATAGGCTGATAATCAAGAACATGCTGAAGGATTACACAGTACTGTTGGCTTCTGACGGAGTAGAGGCTTTGGAAGTCATTACCGGGCACCACGAGGTCGAACTTATGATACTCGACTTAAACATGCCGAGGATGAACGGCTTCGAGGTTCTTGAGGCTCTGAAGTCTGACGCGCGCTATCAAAAGGTACGTGCCATCATTTTAACAAACTACGATGAGCTCGAGAATGAAATCAGAGGCTTAAAGCTGGGGGCGGTAGACTATATTCGCAAACCGATAAACCTGGAGTCTCTGAAAATCCGAATTGACATTCACATGGAAATGCTTCGGCTTTTCAAGCTTCTGGAAAAAAAGCTAAGAGACAGCACACTGACGCTCGACACAATACTGCAGCAGGCGCCGGTCGGCATTGCCATTTCTCATAACAGCGATCCCGGAAAAGGCTTTGGCAGCGAAACAACCGTAGTCAACGCTGTTTACGAGCGCATTACAGGCTACAGCAAAAACGAACT
>JAAYIB010000195.1 GCA_012744295.1 Acholeplasmataceae bacterium | reverse complement strand
GTATAAGCCAAAGCATTCGTAACACATGGCAATATCCAGCCGGTCCAGCTTTCAATGCCCGACGGCGGCAGCAGGCGCAGTTTAACGGCCACCAATTGTACAAGCATTAACGCAAGCCAGAAGGGCGGCATTGACACACAAAACAATGCAGCAAAGATCGCCGCGTTATCCTTCCACGTATATTGATTTATTGCTGCGTAAATACCGAGAGGAATGCCGATTAAGATCGCTATGGACATGCTGATGACAACAAGCATTAGCGTATAGGGAAAGCGGCTAAGCAAATCCTCCAAAACCGGGTTCTTCGTCTTGTATGAGGTGCCAAAATCACCATGAAAGAGCTTTTTCATATAGTTGCCGTAGCGGACAAGGAACGGGTCCCTCAGGCCCATTTCAATACGCAACTGTTCAACCTCTTCTTCCGAGACTTGAGTCCCGGCGAGCATTCGTGCAGGATCCCCCGGCGTGATTACGATGAACAGCTGCACAACAAATGTAATGGCCAACAGTGTTGGTATTATCAGTAACAGCCGCTTTACGATATATCTGAACATTTTGCTCCTCCAGTTTCTTGAACTGCATGCTGAGAACGGCCCAAACTGAGAAGATTCGGGCTCATCCAACCGGCGGCTTGAAATAACTTTGCGCCGGGGCGTTCGGGCCGTCAATGCGGAAGACTTCCCCGGTCGTTTTGCGCTTAAAGAACAAGCGCTGATTAATCGGGTAGTGCAGTGTGATGGCACCTTTGGGGCAAGCTTCAACACACAGTCCGCAGAACCAGCATTCGTCGGGGTAGATGAGAAGCGGGGGCTTGCCTTTCTCGGGATGAGGCATAATGGTCTGCATACGGCACTTTTCGGTACATTTGTTGCAAGCAATACACTTTTTCGCATCAATCGTCACAGTATGCGTAGGTGCAATTGGATTGGGCACTAAGTATGCCTTATTTTGAATTTCAGCCATTCTTATGCCTCCAATCAACAGGTTCTTTCGACCTGCACTTGATATAGTTTTCCAGATACGTAGGTTCGTATGGTGGTTTCAGCCACCACTCTTTTTCTTTGAAGGTTAAGATGCGCTCGCCGTCAACATATTTCACAAACATAACCTTGTCACGGGGTACGCCGTCTCTTTCTCTCTGGACATTGGCAAGGCCAAGGTACAAATATACCTCGCCGACTGTGATGCGGCTTTCGCACTCAAGTACGCGGACAAGTTCGTGCGGGTTGCGGGCATAAGTCATCTGCATTTCGTGTTCTTTGATGCTGTCGAGCCACATCAGCCCGTGTTTCAATGTCGCCTCTGTGCGAAATTCACCGCAATCTTGCTGCATAACACGGTTGAGTCCCATCCAAAGTTCTTTCCAGCTAATACGCGCCTCAGGATCCTCCGCCCGTTTTACTGGCGCGTAAACACGCTCTTTCTCGGCAGCCACTTGTGCCTCTTCAATAGGAACGCGTGGCACTTCCATTGCATATTCGGCAGCCCGATTGCCGGCATACGCACCGGAAGAGCCTGCCGGAGCACCGCCCTGGCCGGATTCCGAACCGGAAGCAAACAGGCCGGGTACGTTCGTCATTTGGTTCCAGTCAGTGGCAAGTCCCTTAAGGGTGTCGGCTTTCCAGAATCTTGCCATATTGGGCTCGCCTTGAAACCAGTCTTTACGTCTGTAGGTATAGCTCTCCGGATTCATAACAGGGCATTGCAGCATATCGGTATCCGGGTTAAATCCGGCTTTATTGAAATAGTCATACACCGCCATGCGGGTTCTGCCTTCGTTGCCGACCATCAGTCCCCAGATGCCGCGCCGTTCATGCTCCGGTAAAGCCGACAAGTCCGCCCAGAAAGGCAACTCATACTCGCCGCTTTCAATCAGCTTTTGATCGAAAAACGGGATCGGACGCAGGAAGCCCATATAGACTTGGCCTTTACCCGGCAGCCAGCGTTCTTCAAGCGTGGAGATGGGTTGGTCAAGCCCGTCAACCCAAGGCACTTCTTTGCCTTTATTGTCGACTATCGTGCAACCGTGCCAGGTGTTGTCCGGGTTTCCAATTGCATACCAGGGCCAGCCAAACGGACCCACGTTAAGCGCCTGGCCGAATTGCTCCTCGCTGTTCATTTCGGCGCCGACCTGCCAGGCCATGGCTATTCCGTCTCCGGTGTTGCGCGGATCAGACCTGTAACCGTTGCCAAACATTTCAGAGTTGAAGGTCCACGTACTTGTCCCCTGCATGGAAACGCCAGCCGTGCTGAGAATCACAGCTTTGGCCGAGAAAACATAAAACTCACCGGTCACCTCGCTGACACCTGTCGCACCGGCAATTCTGCCCAGAGTCCTGCCGCCTTCCGTCAACAGCCTTGTAATCATGACGCGCTCGAACAGCTGAACGTTCTTTTCTTTCACGAGGGCATCGCGCATGTACTTCTTGATGTAGGCGCCGCTGCGCAGCCTGATTGTGTCTTTTGTCTTGTAGTCGTAGGCATACATGATCTTCGTTTTGTCATCGCGGAAAGGTGCGCCGGCAAACTCGTCTTCTTCGTCGCGGAAACGCAGGCCGAGCCTTTCCAGTTCCAGCAGATTGTCCCATGCACCCTTAAAGTTAATGTAGGTCCTGTGGTCAAGGCCGAAGGGATTGTCCTTGGCCAGTTCCATGTACTCCTCCGGCGTGATGGCACAATCCGGGTTTGAGTAGCAGCCGCCGTAGTGATCAAGCCCCGCACCGCCGCTGCCGCTGACGTCAATGGGCGCTTTGTCGACGACTGCAACCCGCACGCCGCGGCGGGCAGCCATCAGACCTGCCATGGCACCGGCGATGCCTGCGCCGACTATCAGTACGTCCGTTTCGATTCTGTTCTCC
>JAAYIB010000194.1 GCA_012744295.1 Acholeplasmataceae bacterium | reverse complement strand
TTCCTACGGAAAGCATTGAACGCGTTGAAATCGTAAGGGGCGGCGGAGCTGTTCTTTACGGAAGCGAGGCGACCGGCGGCGTAATCAACATTATTACCAAGGAAAAACTGGAAAACTCATTCAATACTGGTTTTGGCAACTACGGACAGCAGAACCATGGCTTTACGACGCAGACCGGGAAGCTTGGAATTTCATACAATTATGACAAATGGGGAAAAATCGGCAAAGTTTCCTCCACCTTGTCAGAGGCCTCGAAGCCTGGCGACAAGGAAATGTATAATGTGTTTAAGGGCTCGGAAAAGAATGATTTAGCCTTAAATTATAAAATAAGCGATTATGCAAATGTAATTTATAACCATAACCAATCTGTCAGCAAGTTCGCTTATACTTTCGGAGAAGGTTACGCGCTTTCAGGCTCGGCTCGCTATGACCGGCGGCATGAGCGTGACAAGGACTTTGTCCAAATCAATTTTAAAGATGATTCGGGAATGAAAGGTAATCTTTTTTATAATTCCAATACGCTGCATTCAGTCGGTACCGATTATTACAGCTCTGCCGGCAGCTCGTCGGGCTATCCCATGGCCAAGGATGACCGTGAAAAAAACCTCACGTACGGTTATGACGTCCAGAAGCTTTGGGACAATGGGAAGGGCAAATTTTTGTTCGGTACAACTTTCACGAGAGAGGAGTACAAAGACTGGGTGCTTAACGCGGCAAATGCTGATTATAATCGCAACAATTTTTCCTTGTACGGCCAGTGGGAGAAAAACTTTACAGACAAGGATCTTGTGACTTTGAGCGCTCGGGAAACGTGGACAACAGGAGCTGCCGAGAATAAAAATTACAATAATTTCAGCGCGCAAGGGCAATACATTCACAAACTTGATGCCAAACAAAGCATCTACGCAAGCATCGGACAATCCTTCGTAATGCCCTCGTTCAGCAATATGTACTCTACAGGTACCGGTCTGGTGGTTGGAGATCCTGACCTACGCCCACAAAAGGGAATGCATTACGAGCTTGGTTGGAAAAAAGACCATGATGATCATAGGTGGCGTGCAGCCTTGTTTAACTATAAGATCAAAGACAATATGTCTTTCAGCAAATCTGGGGACAAGTACTATGCCGTAAATGAAGACCTGAAGAACACAGGGATTGAGATAGGAGCGGAAATACTGTGCAATAACGGCTGGACTTACAATTACGGCCTTGCTTACGGCAATCCGAAGTCTAAGGCACAATCGGAAAAGGTCGGCACCAAGGACTATTGGGACAGGGCTTTCGGAAGATGGCAGCTTGACGGCGGAGTATCCTACACAGCAAGCAAACTGACGACAAGTCTGTCTGCGAGCTATCTTGCAGACAGGGTGCTGACACCGACAACCAAGCATTCCGTTAAGACCAAACCCTACCTGCTTACATCTCTGAACGCCAACTACAAGGCCGACAAACGCCATGAATTCAATTTGAGCATTGAAAATCTCTTAGACAGAAAAGATAATGTAAATCATACCACGTCAGCTTACTACAGCGCGCCGATAAATTATATGCTTTCATACAAATACAAGTTTTGAACATAGCGGACTAAAGAGGAAGGGGACAGATGGTTTGACAACGGTTCAGCCACCGTGTTAGAATACTCCCGAGAAACAGTGATAACTTCATAAAACCGCAAGCAACGGGTGCATTATGCTTAATAGGGAAATCGGTGCGAAACCGATGCGGTCCCGCCACTGTAATGAGGAGCGAAGCCAAACTATGCCACTGGGATTCTGCCGGGAAGGCTTGGCCGAGCGATGACTCTGAGTCAGGAGAACTGCCTGTTGTTTATTGCCTTCAACCTACGAGCGATAGGGAGGTAATTGTGGCCGTATTATGCCCTTACTCGACTGTAAGGGGTTTATAATCCAGCGACTTTCAGCCCTCCTGCCAATGCAGGAGGGCTGTTTTTGTAAAACAGTTATTATGCTATCGTTTGGTAATGGTTATTTATCAGGAGCGGCCAGTCGAATCCGGAAAAAATTGCTGCAAAAAGGGAGAATTCTGATGGAAAAAGTGATTGAAGTGAAAAATTTGTCGGCAGGTTATAAAAACAAGGTGGTTTTACGTGATGTTACTTTTTCCGTGAAGGCGGGCGAGCTGATAGGTATTATCGGCCCGAATGGTGCCGGCAAGAGTACGCTGCTGAAAACCATGCGCAATTTGCTGCCGCGTCAAGGAGGCACTGTCATGCTTTTTTCTGAGGATACGCAAACACTTTCTGAAAAGGAGTTTGCGTCAACGGTTGCCTACCTGCAGCAGAACGTCGAGGTTTCCTTCGGCTATACGGGAAAGGACCTGGTGATGGCCGGACGCTATCCCTATCTGAAATGGTGGGAGGGCGAAGGCATTGACGACGAAACGATTGTCCGTCAGTGCATGGAATACACGGGCGTATGGGATTTGGCAGATACGCCTGTTGACCAAGTCTCGGGGGGGCAAAAGCAACGAATTTTGCTTGCGAAGGTTTTAGCCCAAAAAACGCCGATTCTGTTCCTGGACGAGCCAACGACAGGTTTGGACATAGTTTATCAGGAAGAAATCTTTAGATTTTGTCAGGCGCTTGGCGACGCAGGTAAAACTGTGATAATGGTTGCGCACGAGTTAAATCTTGCCGCAAAATTCTGCAACAGGCTTTTATTGGTAGCAGGCGGAGGAATTCTTGCCGACGGCAGTCCGGAAGAGGTCCTGGAGGCAGGACATTTAAGCCGTGCCTACAACGTAGGCATCGAGGTGTTCAGAAATCCTCATAGCGGAGGAATTGAAGTTACTACGATACCGCGGCCTGAGGATGAAGAAAGGAAGGAGGCCCTTGTCAAGGCCATCTGTGCTGTTTAGAGCTTTTGACGATTAGTTTCCAGACAGTTCGGGGCGCAAAGGGGTCAAGGAGAAAACACAATTGAAACTCATTATCCTGCTCGTTTTATTATTGGCAAATGCCGTAAAAGTATGCAGCGCGGGCGAAACAGTGCTGACGGTTTCGTATCCCTATTCGCTTGACAACAGGCAGCAGTTGGAAACGTTCGGACCTGCCACCAGACCCTTGTATGTTAACATCGAATCCTCTAACAATGAAGGTGTACGAAAGGCGAAATTGAAAATATTTCTGCCTGCAGACATTGAACCCGAGGAAAGCCCGTTTTGGACATTTGCGGCAGCCGAGGAAGGCACTGTTTTGATAAGAAG